>JAFGDC010000569.1 GCA_016932295.1 candidate division CSSED10-310 bacterium | reverse complement strand
GATGATGAGATGGCGGCGGATGGACCCTGTATCAACAATACATCGTATTACCTGGCAGGATCCGGCCCTGATCAGGAGTTAACGGTGGATATTCCCTCTCCGGTGTCCAGTGAGGTGTTCCATTTCCGGGTCGTCTGCCGGCCCATGGTGGAATTGGCAACCCATGCCGCCGGCGTCCGCGCCGAGGTAACCTGCGAGTTCGTTGCGGCTTCCGGCACCGTGGTGGGGCGGGTTGCGCAGGAACTATACTCCGAGGTATCACCTCATGCCCGTTTCAACGCGCCGTTCCTCTCCGGATTCGCACCATGCCGGCCGGTCTATTTCCACGTCGCCGCGCCGCCGGATGCCGTCATCGCCCGCTTCAACGCCGATGTCCCGGTACTGTTGGCTTTTTACTCGCGCGGACCGGCGGAAGAAAACGAGTTCACCATGGTGCCGGAATTTTATATGGACCGATCGGCGTTTTCGCTCGAGACAGAGAAGCAGCGCGCCTGGTTCTACTTTCGGCCGATGGAGCATCGGGACCTGCGGGCGGATGGACGGGTGTGGGTGGTGAGTCTCCCGTGCGGCGTGTCGGAGCGGTCGCCGGTCGATCCGGAGGAACGGGAGGAAATCCTTGACCGCGCTACTTCCTGGCATACGGAAACAGTGTACCCGGAAGGACTGGTTCCTCGTCACGTCATCTTCGAACAGTATGAACGCCCCGTGTTGGGTCGTTTCGACGAGGACGAAGCGGCTGCGCCGGAAGCATGGGACCGCAACATCTTCTTTCAGTTGCCGGTGCATGAAGAAATCGAGATTCTGGCTGATGCGACCGGGGTTCCGGGGACCGCTCGCTTGAGGATTCTGTATGAACTGGCGGCGGATGCAACACCGTGGCTGGATATCCGCCTGGACGGCGCTCCATGGCGCCGCGTGCCGGTTTTCGAACCGTCCGGAGTCGTGCTGCTGGAAGAGCTGCCTGCCGGCCGTCATGGATTGATGATCACCACACCCGGTATGTTTTTCGTGGAGCACGAGCCGGCGGTGCCGACCGCTGTCTACCGGCGGCGGACAGTCAGCCGCATCACCGCCGCGTCACCCTTGACGGTGGTCGTGGAAAAACCCGACATGAGTCCGAAAATACTCAATGTCCTGGCATATCCCCGGCCGTTGCCTGGTATGGATCGCCTGGATCTGCGCGTGACCATCGCGCCGGAACCGAGAATCGAGACTGGTCTCATGTTCCGCCGCAAAACACGGCTTCCCCGGCAGTTCAGCATCCGAGTCGAGGCTCTCAATGATCCTGCCGAACGCCTGTTCAGCGCGGTGACTCGAGCGGTGGGCCACCATCTCGTGGTTCCCCTGTTCGAGGACATGCCGGCGGGCCGGTATCGTTTGAAATTCAGCGTGCCGCGCGGACAGGAGGCATATCTGAGGTTCTTCACGTTGCGCGAGACCGCTGCCGTCTCGGACGCTATCCGTTTCTACCGGGAACGAGGCGAAGCATGGTAAGAAGTATGGCAAAGGGCGTGATTCGCGGCATGGCGCTGATCGGTCCGGCCATGCCGGTCGTCCTGATCGGTCTGGCGTGCCTGGCGATCTCGATCCCGGTGACCGTGCAATCCGAGACGTTGCAGGAACGTGTCGAGGAAATCTGGAAGCGTGCGCCCATAGCCCGTTTCCAAACCCCTGACCACACCACCCGGCTTGCGTTTCGAGCCCTGATCCTCGATCTGGCCGCGGCGCCGGCGGTGGCGCCCCATGCGGCCACGGCCGCCGGCCAGGCTATGGGTCTCGAATTGATCACCTGCAACGATAGAGAGATAGTGCTTCTCGCCGAGCAAGGAGATCCCCGAGGCGCCGGTATCTACCTTTTCAAAGCCGAACCGCCCCCCGCTCATCCCGTCCTGCTCGAGGCACCGCACAGCCTGACTGACATTGACACCGGCACCATCGCCCTGGCGCTGTTTCTCGACAGTAATGCCTCGGGACTCTTCATGAACAGCATGAAACGGCGCTGCAACAACCAGGACGGCGAGGATGATGTTTCCGAATCCAATGATTTGTGCGACCTCGCGCATAATCCTGACACGCTTTACCAGACCGCCACAGAGGCGTATTTCATGGTGCGGCCGGAGACACTGCTGATCCAACTGCACGGGTTCGGTGCATACAAGGAGTTGCCCGGCAGCGATGAAGACATGGTCATCCTGAGCAACGGACGCCGCTACGAACATCCGGGTTGGCCGATGAACCTGTGCATCGGGTTGTTTTCCCGTGTCTTCGGTGACCGGGTCCTGGTTTTCGGCCGCGATACCAACCTGTTTGGAGCCACCACCAATGTCCAGGGCGGCTTTGTGAACCGATTCCGGCGCGGCGCGTTCCTGCACGTGGAGATGTCCCGGCGGCTCCGGAGAGGCCTGTTGAATTCCGAGGAACAGCGCGCCGCTTTCCATGGAGTGTGGCGGAGGATCATGAATGGCTGGATCACCGGCGGAAGGGGGGCGCGATGAAGGCGTTGAACGCATCGCGCTGGTGGCGTTGCGGCCGGCTTTCCACCTGCTTCCTGCTGGGATGCATTGCCTTCGCCGTCGGAGCCGCCGCGATGGATTCCCAGTACCGGTATCAGTGGCGTCCGGCGGAACTGTTCGAGATGACCGAAAGTGGGCCGTGCCGCCTGTCTTCCGCCGTTGTCGAAATGGGTGTAGATCCGGT
>JAFGDC010000568.1 GCA_016932295.1 candidate division CSSED10-310 bacterium | reverse complement strand
GATGGTTTTCCGGCGCCTGGCCGAAGCGGAGGGTGCGGTGCACGGCATTGCGCCGGAAGAGGTGCATTTCCACGAGGTCGGCGCGGTGGATGCCATTGTCGATATCGTTGGAACCGTGGTTGGTTTGCACTGGTTGCAGGTGGATGAAATCGTTTGTTCACCTGTGCATGTCGGTACTGGTTTCGTGGATTGCGCTCATGGCAGGATGCCGGTCCCTGCTCCGGCCACGGCTCGGCTGCTCCAGGGTGTGCCTGTGTTCAGCACGGGTATCCGCAGCGAACTCACCACGCCGACGGGCGCGGCCATTCTTACTACTCTGGCCGATCGGTTCGCGGCGCTTCCGATGATGACCATTACGACCGTGGGATATGGTGGGGGAACGCGTGATCTCGAGCAACTGCCGAACCTGTTGCGGTTGTTTGTCGGTGAGAAGGCGGATGATGCCGGCCGAGACCGGGTGATGGTGATGGAAGCGAACATCGACGACATGAATCCCGAACTGTATCCGGCGTTGCAGGAAGCGCTGTTTGCCGCCGGTGCCCTGGATGTGGCGGTACTGCCGTTGCAGATGAAGAAAGGCCGCCCCGGATTCCAGGTACAGGTGATCGCTCCACCGCCGGCGGTGTCAACCGTCAGTAATGCCATGTTTGCGCACAGCACGACTCTTGGAATCCGTTTGGGTGAGGTGAACAGGATCATTTTACGCCGGCGCGCTGACGTTGTTTCGACGGCGTATGGGGAAATCCAGGTGAAATGTGTTCAATTACCCAACGGCGTCAGGCGCTGCACTCCTGAACATGATTCCTGCCAGGCCGCGGCGCGGCGTGGCGGTGTTTCTCTGGTCGAGGTCTACCAGGCGGTACAGGTAGCGCTGGCGGAAGACAGCGGTGAAGGGTGACCGCGGCAGGAGTGCGTGTTCCTGGAGTGATGCCGGTTCTCTGGATTGACATGAACCCGACTCCCATCTGACCCCAAAGCCGACCCACAAACCTACTTCCGACCTGAGTCAAGTTGACATGCCCTGATATTGTCCTTACACTCCCTTCCTGCACCGGCCGTGGAGGCCGGCGCTGATGGACTACTGCTCATGATGAGGAGAAAAAGGGTAATGGCACCAAGGAAGTTCGACGAAACGCAGCGCCCCATTCTGGCCATTGTGGTCGGCGGCGGCCCCGCGCCCGGGATTAACGGCGTGATCAGCGCAGCGACTATTGAAGCAATCAACAATGGTATGAGAGTGATCGGCATCCAGGATGGATTCTATTGGCTTGCCGAGGGTGATTTCAGCCATTGGGTCGAGCTGACCATTCAGGACGTTTCCTGGATTCACTTTCAAGGCGGCTCTATCCTGAGCACTTCCCGGGAAAATCCGACTAAGGATCCGGCGCGACTGCAGAATGTCATTGATGGTTTGCTGCACCTTAACGTGAAGTACCTGGTGACGATCGGTGGTGATGACACCGCCTATACGGCGTTCCAGGTGGAGAAGGCGTGCAAGGGTAAGATAAAACTGGGGCATGTGCCGAAAACAATAGACAATGATCTTCCTCTGCCTGGTTCTGATTCCACCTTCGGTTTTCAGACCGCCCGGCACCATGGTGTCAGTCTGGTGCAGAGCTTGATGGAGGATGCCAGGACAACGAATCGATGGTTTTTTATCGTTACCATGGGAAGGAAAGCCGGACATCTGGCTCTTGGGATCGGCAAGGCGGCCGGTACGCCGCTGACCATTATCAGCGAGGAATTCAAGCGGGACAAGATTTCGCTGAAGGAACTGGCGGATATCCTCGAGGGTTCGATCATCAAGCGCCTCGCCATGGGGCGGCGGTACGGCGTCGCCATCGTCGCCGAGGGGCTGTCGGAGAAGATCCGGTTAGAGGATTTCGCCGAGATGAAGGATGTCGAGCGTGACGAGTTCGGCAATATCAGGTATTCGGAGATCAACCTCGGGCGGGTGATCCAGAACGAGGTGCGCAACCGGCTGGCGCGGCGTGGTCTCAAGGTGGTGATCGTCAACAAGAACATCGGATATGAGCTGCGCTGCGCGCCACCCATTCCTTTCGACATCGAGTACACCAGGGATCTGGGTTTCGGCGTGGTCAGGTTTCTCCTGGGCGGCGGTACCGGCGCCATGGTCACCAGGCAGGCCGGCCGCATCATTCCCATGTATCTCCAGGATCTTATCGATCCTCAGACCAACCGCATGCGAGTCCGCTATGTCAATACCAATACCGAGTACTACGAAGTCACCCGGAACTATATGATTCGGTTGGAAGCCGCGGATTTTGAGGACAAGGAATGGGTGGAGATTCTGGCCAAGGCCGGTCGGTTGACACCCGAGGAATTTCTGGAGAAATTCGGTTACATGACCGATGCCGGCGGCTTCTGATCATCGTGATGAGCCATCGGCGGTCTCCATTCGGGCAACGAGCAGGAGGATGGCGGCGATGCGGTTGGTAATCGGGCACAGAAGCGTGCGCCTGGTGCAGGGCGACATCACCGTTCAGACGGTGGATGCGATAGTCACCGCCGCCAACAGCGGCCTTCGCGGCGGAGGCGGGGTGGATGGCGCGGTTCATCGGGCGGCCGGGCCGGAACTGCTGGAGGCATGCCGGGCCATCGGTCATTGTCCGACCGGTTCGGCTGTTATCACTCCGGCTTTTAACCTCGAGGCTGAGTATGTCATTCACGCCGTCGGGCCCATCTGGTCGGGTGGAAACAGGAATGAAGCAGCACTGCTGGCCGGCGCCTATCATAGCAGTCTCGCGCTTGCCGAGAATCGAGGGTGCGCCAGTCTGGCGTTTCCTTCCATCAGCACCGGTGTGTACGGATATCCGGTGGATCTGGCGGCACCCATCGCCTTGCAGGTCATCACCAGTTTCCTCGCTGATTCAGCCGATCACCTGGAACGGGTGTTCATGGTGTTATTCGATGGGAAAACCCTGAAAGCCTATCAGGAAGCCGCCGTTCGCATGTCCTCCGGGGAATAATCGAAGTACTGGATTCTGACCGGTGGTCGCCTGCACATCCCCGATTGGAACGGACACCACGCTCAGTGGACGGCGCCATAATCCTTGAAATGCGTCCGCCAGGCCTGCATGACACATCTTCCAGTCACAGGCGGTGGATTGAACGGGACTTTACTAACCGTCGAATTACCCGGATAATCAACTCTGCTGTAATGGTACCGGAATCGTGCCAATGATGGATAGCCTGGTGACAAGGGAGGTATCGATGGAGATACATGAACGTTTGCGTGAAGTCGCGGTGATCGGCGCCGGCGGCAAGATGGGCAGCGGCATCGCCGTGTTGCTGGCGGCAGAAATGGGTCGCCGGATGCTGTTGGACAAAGAAGGACCGCCATTCAAACTCGTACTCGTGGATCTCAATGAATCCGCCTTGCGGGGATTGCGCTCCTATTTGATCGACCAACTCCGTCGCGTCGCGGAGAAGAGCATGGTGTCCCTGCGCTCGCTGTATGAGGATCGGGCCGACCTGGTGGAGAATGGCGAGATACTTCAGCAGCATCTGGACGATGTCATGGGAATGATCCGGTTCTCCCGCGATCTGTCCTCCGTCATGGATTGCCGGATGGTCTTCGAGGCCATCATCGAGGATGAAGCCATCAAGATCGGGATACTCACCCGGATGAGGGAGCTTTGTGCCGATACCACATTCTTCTTCACGAACACTTCCTCCGTCCCCATTCATCGTCTGGATGACGGCGCAGGTTTGGATGGAAGAATAATCGGATTTCATTTCTACAACCCTCCGGTGGTGCAGAAGTTGGTGGAGGTGATCGCAACTCCCCGGACCGATCCGGAGTTGGTCGAGACAGCCAAACTGTTGGGTCGGGCCTTCCGGAAAAAACTCGTTCCCGCCAACGATATCGCAGGTTTCATCGGGAACGGCCACTTCATTCGTGATGGGCTGCACGCCTTGCAGGAAGTCGAACGTCTGATGGGTGAGCAGGAGTGGAGCATGGTGGAGGCCGTGTATGCGGTGAATCGAGTGAGCCAGGATTACTTGATGCGGCCGATGGGTATTTTTCAGTTGATCGATTATGTCGGAATCGATGTGTTCAGGTTGATTCAGGTGGTCATGGAGAACTATATCGGGAACGAAAGGCTGCGGCATCACCTGATCGACAGCATGCTTGAGAATGGTGTTCGAGGCGGCCAGCATCCGGACGGCAGTCAACGCGACGGTTTTTTGCGATATGAGAGGGGTCGTCCCAGCGGGGTGTTCGATCTTGCGCAAGGCGGGTACGTCGCGATGGAGATCGGTGTGGGATGGAACATGGCGGTTGATGAAACCCTCGGTCTGCCGCCGCGTGGTCTGCAGCCATGGAAGCAACTGCTGGGCGATCCGGATCGTGCTTCCAAGATTGCCGCCTGTTTTTCCAGCCTGGCTGAAACCGATACTCTCGGCGCCGATATCGCGAGGAGGTATCTCAAGCGGTCCCGGGCGATCGGCGAACTGCTGGTGGAATCGGGAGTGGCGGACAAGCCGGAATATGTCAACGACGTGTTAACCAATGGGTTTTTCCATCTATATGGACCCATCAATGATTTCGTCGTGTAGGGGGGAAGACATGAAGGCATTCAGAAAACCGGTATACATGGCGGCGGGGTATTACACCGTTTCCTTCGGCTCCGGCCGCAAGGAGTTTCACCCCAAAAAGCCTCGTCCCGGTCTCGAGGAGTATATCAAGGAAGCGGGTGAGGGTGTGATTGCGCAACTTCTCAATCCCGCCTGCATCGATGAAGGTATCATCGCGAACTTCATGGCGGCTCGTTTCAACAAGCAGGGCAACCTGGCGGCGATGTTTCCCGCCATTCATTCAAGTCTTGCCTTCAAACCGCATACCAGGGTCGAAGGGGCTTGCGGATCGGGTGGCCTGGCGCTCTATACAGCCATGAAATCCATCCTCTCCGACCTTTCGGACGTGGTTCTTGCCATGGGGGTTGAGGTCCAGAACACGGTGAAGGCCATCTACGGTGCTGATTACCTGGCCGGCGCCGGTCATTTTCGATCGCAGCGCAAACAGGGTCATGCCTACTTTTTTCCGAACCAGTTCTCCGATCGCGCCGGCGCGATGTACGAGAAGTATGGGTACGATCTCGTGCGCCGGGCCATGGCGAAATGGTACGAACAGGCGATCCTGGCTGCCCGGCGCTGTCCGAAGGCCCAGGAGTATCACAACGCGATGCCTGATCCCTTCAGCGTGGCCATGATTCCGCCCCATCCGGAATCATTCGTGCCGCACCTGAATGTGTTCGATTGCTCCAAGGTGTCCGACGGCGCCGCGGGTCTGATAGTCGCCTCCCGTGAGGGGCTGGACCGGGCCGGTATTCCTCTCGACAAGGCCGTCCAAGTCGTCGGTTGGGGTACGGCGGTGGCCGATCTCACCAGGCTGCCGGATGACCTGACCAGACTTGAAACCACGGAACGAGCCGTCAAACATGCCTATGCCATGGCGGGAATCGGACCGGGGCAGCTCGGCTTGCTGGAAACCCATGACTGCTTCACGGTAACCGGATTGCAGAGCCTGGAAGCCGCCGGCATCGTCGGGGAGGGGGAAGCCATGGATTATGTGCTCGAGGGCCGCTGCATGCTGGACGGCACGCTGCCAGTGAATACCTCGGGCGGACTCATTGGGTACGGTCATTACACCGGCGGTTCCGGGGTGAGGAAGGGCGTAGACCTGATTTTGCAGCTCACCGGTGCGGCGAACGATTCCCAGGTGAATATCCAATCCGACCGCCCGTTCGGAATGCTGATTTCCATGGGTGGCAACGACCGCACTGTCACCGCGGTGATCGCACGCGCCGCCTGAGTTCAAACGGATTTTACGGAAGGAGAGGATGATGGGGAAGCGGGGCCGGCCCGCCGCCATCCTCCGTTTCGCCATGCCGGTGAATCCTGCGAATGGCGTCCGATTCTGGTTGTCGGTGAATGGATATGAATGATTCCGTCTCCATCTGGACCATCGCGGCGGCGGGATGTCTTCGCGGCGTCGTTGAAGCGACGGTGCTGCTTCGGCGTCATGACGGTGTGCTCACCAACCTGGAGTCTGCGCAATTGGTTGCTGTTCTGGCTGTGGTTTCAGCCCTGTCATTCCTGCTGGCCGCGATTCCCGTGATTCCGCTGCGTCGCCGGCTGCGGCGAATCAGCCGGGTTGCGCCGATTCTGTTCGCCGTGGGTCTGGGCTTGATCGCGACCGACCTGGTTCCCGCTGCCTTTCCCGGGCCGCTCCATCAGATCGTCACTCCCGGATCGGCGGCGGCCGCCCGTCCAGGCGCGCCTTCCATCCTCCTGATCACCATCGATACCCTG
>JAFGDC010000567.1 GCA_016932295.1 candidate division CSSED10-310 bacterium | reverse complement strand
GGGGTGGCGGAACAGGTGGCGAAAGCGCTCTTTAACAAGGGCGTGAGCTTGGGCGCGCTGGGCCGGACTGAGGAGGAACTTGCATGCCTTCAAACCCTCACCCAACGGTATGGAACCCGCCATGAACCAGGAATCGCCGCGTGGGTCTCAGCTTCACTCATTCTCTGCGGCTCACGACTGACCGATCTCGAACAACCGGACAGGGCGCTCCAATCGTTCAAACAGGCATTCGCTTCATCTCGATCCCTTATGACGGACCTGGTTAAAGCAGTATTTAACACATTCGTCATTTACGCCGCCGCCCGAGGGCACGCAGCGCTGCTCCTCGAAGCACTGCGGGATTCCCCAGCCGCTCAATTTCTCGAACCACTTGTGGCGGCGCTGTCGATGATGACCGGGCAATCGTATTCAGCGCCCAGGGAAGTCACCGAAGTGGCATACGACGTCATAAAACGAATCAATGAACTGCGGCAGCAATTTCGAAGCCCTGATGAGACAGAAAAAACAACGGAGCGGTCATGATCCGATGGTTCAGATCCAGTCCGGTACCTGCAATCCGCCTGTCCGGATACAGCTCTCCCGTGAGTTCACATGTCATGCACCAGGAGAAGAATCAGATTTGATCGGTTCCCATTCCACCGGACAAGGCGACGGCGGTCATTCCCTCACGTACACCGCAACCGTATCGGTGTAGCCGGCGGAATCGGTCACGCGCACCGTCGCGAAGCCGGGATTGTTGGCCACCACCAAACCGTTCCCGCTGGCCGAGACGATCTCCGGAGACAGCGACTCCCAGCGCACCGCATCCCCCGTCACCGATAGCATGGTCACCTCACCAGTCCGCAGCTCCAGCGATCGCTTTCCAAGCATTGGGCTGATGTCCCGGTCACCGTGCGCCGCCCACACGATCGAGTTCACCAGCATCCGGCATTCGTCCTTGCTGATTTCCAAGTTGAACTCGCCCTTGAACCCGATTACGGCATGGCCGATCTCGTTCACCACCACGCGGCCGGCACCATACTCGTTCACCGTCAGGTAAAAATTGTGCTCCGACGACGGCGCTTTGTGCTCCACGATGATTTGCGCGCCGACTACCTCGCCGCCCCCCGAGTGGGAGTAGCCCTTCAGCTCGGTTTTCGCCAACAGATCGCCTGGCCTGCCGATAGTATAGAAGCTTCGCAAAATGGGGTGATCGGTCCTGATCCGAAGTTCCGGCTGCCCCATGCCCACCTGCGCCGCCTTTACCTGCACCACGCCGGCGGGCGCCTCGATGGCCTCACCCCAGGATCTGCCGTATTCCAGGCTGTCATGGGTCCACACGATGCCGCCGCCGGCCGCCACGTATCCGTTGAGCGCTTCCACGGACGGGATGGCTTCCTTGACCTTGCTCTCATAGCAGTCCGACAGCCCGAACACCAACACGTCGTAGTCGCGCCAATCCGCCGGCAGCCCTTCATCCAGGGTCACCATGTCAACCTTGAAATGGTTTCCCGCGCCGGCCCGGTCGAGCACATAACTCAGTTCATCCATGCCCATGGACGAGACGTGCAGCACCCGGATCCAGTCCGCCGCGCCCGCGGCGGTTGCGACAACCATCAGAATTGCCGATACCAGCAGCATTTTTCCCTTCATCACGCACCTCCATTCACAAGTCTCACAACTATCCCCGGTTTTGTCAAACAGAGGAGTTTGATTCATGAAGAGTTCATGTCTGGCGATGCACGAATGCCGGTCAGCGGGCCGGCGCTCCGATGGTCAAGACGCGAGTCTGGCGATTCGCGGAACCAGGGCGCGGCTGGCGCCACGCGCTCCGGTCGGGGCGCCACGCGCTCCTCCGGGGCGGCGTTCCGTGGCCGTTCCGTGGCATAGAGCGTGGATCTTGAACGAACACAAAGACGTTCACATTCCCGGTTGCATCTGATATCATCGCCTCTTATTGAAAACGTCGAGAGGAGGACGATCATGGAACATAGATTGAATAGCGCCCGTCGGCGAGCGGCACTGGTTTTTTCCATCGCGATCATCCATTCGCTTGTGCTGGGAGGCACGGGATATTGCCTTAACAACACGCTGAGCGGGATCATCACCGATGAAATGACAGGCGAGGTTCTTGTGGGGGCGACGGTGACATTATTCACCAATCCTGATGCGAGTACTGAAATGCCCGAACGTATCGACAAGGCGATCACCAATGAAAAGGGTGAGTACCTGATGAAGAACATCGATTCCGGTACGTACGAGCTGCGCGTCGAGATACCCAACTACCGGTTCCGGGTCAAGGATGTGATCATCACCAACAATGAGTACGTCACCTATAGTGAGAACGTGGCACTGCTCAGCAAGGACAGCAAGGAACTCACGCCGAAGCAGAGCAAGGCGAGGGCCAAGGCGGGAGAAGCCATTGCGGCCATTGAACAGGGTGATTTCGCTACCGCCAGGAAGCACCTCGAAAAGGCGGCGAAGTTGGATCCGGACTACAGTTTCGCGCACAACTGCCTGGGCATCGAGTACCAGCGTATGGGCGACACGGTCAACGCCGAGTCCCAGTTCAAACAGGCCCGCGACCTCGATCCCGGTGATCCCGCACCTCTGGTCAACCTGGGCGGTCTTTACAACACCATGGGCAAATTCACCGACGCCCTGCCAGTCCTGGGCAAGGCTATCGAGATGGACAGTCATGCCGATCATGCCTACGTGCTGCTTGGTGAAGCGCAGTACCAGCTCGGTAACTATGACGAGGCTGAAAAGGCCCTGATGAAGGGCTTCAACCTTGCTCCCGACATCAATTCGAGAGTGCTGCTCATGGTCGGTAATATAAATATCAAGAAGCAGTCGTACGCCGAGGCTCGGGACCTGTTCCAGAAATACCTGGATGCCAATCCCGAAGCCCCCAACCGCGAAAAAATCCAGAAGAACATCGATGTCATCACCCAGGGGTTGGAGGGTGCCAAATAGCGGTATCGCCCCGGACTCAGGGGCGATCGGTCCCCGCAATCCGCTTCGTGGCACGCCTCACCCGTCATTTCGGGAACAAGTCTGATTTCACCTCATGAGTGAAAGTGCCACCGCGCCCGTGGGTGGCTGCGTTCGAGAAACCTCTGATACTTGGTTTTGCGTTGCGGTCCGCAGGTCACTCCCGCAGCCAGCAACCACCTGTCGGCCAGTAGCCTGCTTCGTTCCATGGATGGTCCCTCGATCTCCAGCTCGTAGTCCTCATCACCATTGCTGAAGATCGTGTGATCGAGCGCCGCCTGGCACTGTTCCTCTGGTGTGAAGAGCAGTCTTGCATTGGATGTGGAGCCCAGCATGCGGATCGGTTCGCCTCCGGTCAGATTCGCCAAACGATCCCGCACCGATCGGGGAAGCGCGGCGACCGCCTGGACGCCGCCCGGGTCCGTCATCAGTTCGTTGGTGAAGGGCGCTTCGATTTCCCTGGCCTCGATATAGCCATCATGGTTTATGATGGCGATTTTGAGGGTCGCCGTCACCCTCCTTCGATCCGGTCTTTCCTCGATTCGGACGCGCAGCATGGCGCCACGGCGAAGGAGTCGGAACTCGCCGGTGTCGAAATACATGTTGGTCTGAAGCCACTCGCCCGAATGATTGGGAATGACCGCCAGGAGCCGGTCATGGGCAGCGAGGTCGGGTAATTCGAGCTTCAGTTCGCGTTCGATTTGATCTGGCATGGAGCGGATCCTGGCTCAGCTTGCCCGTTGTTTGCCGAACGCGAAGAGGTTGCCCGCCTGGTAGATATCCTGTTGGACGGTGGAGAAAGGCGTTGCCTGCGCCAGCAGAACGCCTTGGCCGGGATCGGTGACGGTGCCGGTGCGGAGATCGATCATAACCGTTTGCAGGTGGCGCAGTCTGCCTGTTTCAACCGCGGCTGCCAGGTCGGGGCAGGCCAGGATTGGAAATCCCGAGTTGATGGCGTTGCGTTTGTAGATGGCGCCGAATGATTCAGCCAGGATGCCGGCGCATCCGAGGGCGGCGAAGCAGTCCACGGCGTGCTGGCGGGACGATCCGGCGCCGAAGTTGGCGCCGCAGATGACCACGTCACCGGGCCTGGCTTCCTGGGCGAAATGTTCCCAGCCCTTCAGGTTGCCGAAGGCATGGCGGCCCATCTTGCCGATGTCGGTGATGGCCAGGTGGGCGTTGTGGAAAATCATATCGGTATCGATGTCGTCGATGAGCCGGCTGTCGCTATCGGTGATCAACCAGATCCGCGAAGTGAAGACAGTCTGTTTGTTCATGGGTTCCTCCCTCACGCCGGTTCGGTCAGGTGACCGGTCATGGCGGACATGGCCGCCGTCGCGGGGCTCACCAGGTAGGTGTCGCCGTCGCCCTGTTTGCCAAGGAAATTGCGGTTTGAGGTGCTGAGCTGCACTTCGCCTTTTCCGGTCATGCCGATCTGGCCGGAGGCGCAGCCGCCGCAGCCCGGATTGCTGATGATGAAACCGGCATCGAACATCTTCTGGATGTATCCGCGCCGCAGCATTTCTCCATAGATTTCACGGGTGGCGGGCACGATGGTGGCATGCACCCAGGGTGCCACCTGTCTGCGGTCGCAAACGCGCACCACCTGCTCCATATCTTCCATTCGACCATTCGTGCAGGAGCCTATGAACACAGCGTCCACCTTCAAATCAGGCACCGCCCGGACCTCGTCGACGTTGGTGGGCTTGTAGGGTTTTGCCACCAGTGGCCGCAATCCTTCCACATCCACTTCTATCTCCGCCACGTAAGAAGCATCGGGATCCGGTTTGATAATCTCGAATGATCGACCGGATCTTTCACGGCAGTAAGTGGCGATACTATCGTCGGGAACGATGAAGCCGATAATGCCCGCCATTTCCGTCACCATGCTGGCCACAGTGATGCGGCCGTCCAGTGACAATGCATCGATGGGCTCTCCGGTGAACTCGATCGACAATCCCAGCGCCTTGCTGGTGCCGAGCACCCTGAGCGCCGCCAGGACCAGGTCCTTGGGCAGGACGTTGGGGCTGGGAGTGCCCTTGAACACCACTTTTATGCTGTGGGGGACTTCGAACCAGGTGCGGCCGGTCTTGAACGCGAACGCGATGTCCTGGTCGCCCATACCCTG
>JAFGDC010000062.1 GCA_016932295.1 candidate division CSSED10-310 bacterium | reverse complement strand
TCCACCAGCACCGCCGCCAAGTCGCCATATCCAGCGGAGGACCAGAGTTTGGCTGACACCATGTCACGGGGATTCCGACCGCCACCGGGACACATCACCACAAGTGGTCCGGAATCGATGCCGATCGACGCCAATCGATTCCCGATGGATTCCCGGGCTGCTTCAGGCACCGCCAGTCGCAGCGGCGGGCGAACGCCGGGATCGCCAAGCTCCCGTACCAGGTCGAAGAACATATCGCCCGCGTACCGATCGCCGTTCGGCACCCAAGGCACCCTGCCGTTACAACTGAATCCGCTGCCATGATGGTCCAATCCGATCCTTCCGGGTATCCCCATGGCCGCCACCAGCAGTTGAATCACGGGCGAGGGATGAAAAATCAAGGCAGTATCGAAACCCATGGAACGAATTTGCCTGATTAACGACCAGAGCCGACCGGTATGGTGCTCATGCAGATCCGCATCGGCGAACACGATGATATCATCCAAGCCCTCGCACATCGAAAGCACGGGAGCCGACCAAGCGCCGGTCAGGAACGCCAGATGCGCCTCCGGAAACAAACGGCGCAATCCCTCGATAGCCGGACTCACCATCAGGACATCACCGATGGCGTGAGTCTTCACCAACAAAATCTTCCGTGGCTGCGAACTGCCCTGCCGGAACCGGCACCGAAAAAACCCGCTCAACAATCTGTAGGCAAGCGGCACGCCCGACATCTCATCCACCTTCTCGAGCGATCGTCGGGCGTGATCTGCCGCGCATGTCACACCAGTACATTTACCAGGTTGTGAATACTATACTTGTATACGGAGGCACCAAGCGACATTGCCAGAATCGCGAGTATGGGGCTCAGATCGAGGCCGGCGATCAAGGGCAGGATGCCCCGAAACGGGCGCAGCAATGGTTCGCTGATACCCCACACTATCTGTACGATTGGATTGCGCGGATCAGGACTGACCCAGGTCATCAGCGCGCCAACAAGCACCACGACAATGAAAAAATCCACAATCCTGGTGAGGGCCAGAAAACTTTCCGCCAGATGAATGGTGAGTATTGTCGCTCCACCCGCCACCCGGCTACCGTAATACACCAGCGGCAGGGTCACCAGGGCATGGACTGCCACCATCATGACCACTCCGATCAGAACCCGCGGCCATACCCTGCGAACAGGCAGGAACCGCAGAAACAACCTGGCAAACTCCTGAAGAAACTGGACAAGCCAGTTCTGACTGTATGCCGGCAGCATGGCGGAAAGAAAAAAAGCGCCGGCAATAAGCTGTAGCAGAAGGGTGAACAAGTCGTAAAAACTGAGCCGCACACCAGCCGCGATGCCTCCTCCCAGAGCACCGAAAAACAGACCGCGCAGCAAAACCACCAGCAGCAGACCGGCATGTGGAGACAGGTCACGAGTGCCGACGGTGGTGACCGGCCGCAATGGTCTGAGCAAGGGTTCAGTGAGCCGATAGATTGGATTTGCAAAGGGATCGAACAGCATTCTCACGTGGTACATGGCCACTCGCACCAGGAGCAAGAGCAACAAGAGATTGAACAGCCAGGCAAAGACCATCACGATCAGTTCGTTCATCCTATCGCCTGCCTCCGAATAACGCGGTGCCAACACGCACAATGGTGGCTCCCTCCTCGATCGCCACCTCGAAATCGTTGCTCATCCCCATGGAAAGATGCCGGAGATCCACTCCGGGAACCCCCAGCGCGGTCATCTCGTCCCGAAGCCTCACGATCTCTTGGAAATACGGTCTTCCCGCTTCCGGATCCGCACTGTAGGGCGGCACCACCATCAAACCCCGCAATGAAACGTGCATCAATTCGCCGGCCAGCATCACCAGGTCCGCCAGTTCACCCACGGGCATGCCGGTCTTGCTGCGCTCGCCGGCAACGTTTACCTCAAACAATACCGGCATCACCCTGGCTTGTTGCCCGGCGCGTTTATCCACCTCCCTCAACAACCGATCACTGTCGATGGACTCGATCATGTGAAACGAACTCACTGCCTTGGCGGCCTTGTTGCGCTGCAAATGACCCACCAAGTGCCAGGTCAGGTCCGAATCCAGAACGGCCATCTTGTCCAGTGCTTCCTGCAAACGATTCTCTCCGAAAATCCGCACCCCCGCGGCGACAGCTTCACGTATCGTCTCCGGTCCGAATGTCTTGCTCACCGCCACCAGCGTGACTGCAGCCGGATGCCGGCCGCTTCGCTCCGCCGCCCGTGCGATACCGTCCATTACATGAGCCACGTTTTCCCGAATACTCACATGCCCCTCCTCATTGCTTGAGCAGACACGAACATAGCACGTCACCCGCAGCCGCTCAACCTGCACCTGCGTCGCAGCGGCCGTGGTTCATGATGTAAACGATGGCAGTGAGTGGACCAGCCCGGCGGCGGTTCTCGTTCCGATTTAATCGCTTCGGGCGGTGATCAACCCCGAAGCAGCCCTGCGGTGATGGATCAACAAACCGGGCTCGGCATCCCTGTCGGACTCCAGGAAAGGTTCACACGAGGCCATCGCATCGTCTTGCCCCGCATAATGATTCTCCAGAATGGATTGACGGCGACAGGGGGGCAGCCCTACCATTGAATCGTTGCCTGAGAATGTCGAGCCGGGACCGCGGCTGATTGATCCGGATCGGGCGGACGATCGGGCAGCGCTCGAAGCAATGCGGTACGCAGATAGAGGTTCAAACCTATGAAAGATGACCACGCTGAGGGACGGGTGGATCATGCGATCATCGTGGCGTGTCACGCGGTCTATCGCGGTGACCTGGACCGTGATCCGCTGGATGCACATTATTGGTCTCTTTTCGATTACCAGCGGGGTGAAGCGGGATTGTACATGGAACATATCCGCGCCGGAGTAATGCTGGCGTCGGATTCGACCGACGCACTCCTGGTATTCTCGGGGGGACAGACCAGATTATCCGCCGGTCCGTTCGCCGAGGCAGCCGGCTACTGGACTGCGGCGGCAGCCATGAACTGGTGGGGCACTGATGATGTGCGCCAGCGAGCGCACACGGAAGAGTACGCCCGGGATTCGTTTGAAAACATCCTCTTCAGCATCTGCCGTTTCAAGGAAATCACCGGAATGTTCCCGCTTCGTCTCTCGGTGATATCATGGGGATTCAAATCACGCCGCTTTGAGTATCACCGTAAAACGCTGGATTTCCCTGCTGCGGGATTCAATTACATAGGTGTCAATGACCCCGGGGATCTGACGACGGCGTTGCGGGGTGAAGAAAAAGTGCTGGCTGAATTTGAACGGGACCCCTACGGTGTGGCCGCATCCGGCACTGGGGTCGGCAGCCTGGCAACCAAACGCCGGCAGCGCAATCCTTTTAATCGTGCACATCCTTACGCCGGCAGTTGTCCGGAGCTGGCCGGCCTGTTTGAATACCGGGGTGTGACTCCGTTTACCGACCCCCTGCCCTGGCGACGCTGATCATTCCTTCGATGAATGTGCCTTGACATATCCCCGGACCGGGATCGTAATGTGGCGCTGGAACGGGTGGTTCGTCTGCAGCATGATCGCTCCCTTGATGCGGCCGATCTCAAAAGGAGGTTCCAGGCGTGCGGTGACAGAGTAACTCCTGCCGCTATCGATGACCCGGATTTGCAGATCCAGATTCTGGATATCGGATTCGATCGATTCGATTTCCACTGGGTCATCACCGGTATTTTCCACGGCGATAACCTCCTCCACCGGTTCATCCGGCTCGATTATCTTGAAATAAAGGTGATTCGGCGAGAGAGAGATGTCACCTTTGACAAGTCCCCGAACGGGAACGATCACTTCTTTTTGTTGCGGTGAATCGGTGAGCAGAATGACTCGTTCATCCATCAGCCCGATGACTTCAGGAATTCTGATCCGCAAGTGGAGGAGCTGATCCCCGCTGGATGCGCCGGAGAGTGCTGCCTGGATCATATTGTTGGAGGGGAGTACTTCCACCACTCCGACCGGCAGGTCTCCCGGCCTTGTCAAACGAATCGTCCGTTCCACCATCGATCCGGGTTTGGCATCTTCCAGGAATACATACTGCGGTTCAGGCAACAGATCCGCCACAACCGTACCGCGCATTTTGAATACCACCTCGGACCGTTCCGGATCATTGCTGCGGATGACCAGTTTTCTGGTTTTCTCACCCAGGCTCTGACCCGCCTCGAAGGTGATCTTCACGAACACTTTCCTGTCCGGCCGGATCGTGTAAGGTGTTCGCAGGCTGACTGTGCCACCGCAATCGCGATCGATGCTGAACAGCGTGAGATCCTCATCGCCCGTGTTAAAAATTCTGATGATCTTTTCTTGAGATTGATTCACATACATCCTGCCGGCATCCCAGTCGTCCATCTCCAATTCGATGCGCGGCGCTGCCAGGACCGGAGCGGTGATCAACCACATCAAGCCGGCCATTGCACCGGCCATAACTCGGGATGCGGGAAGTAAGGTATACCTGTTGAACATGGCTAGAGGAGCTTCTCTACCATCTTGACCAGTGAATCGTAATCGGTACCGCCGACATGCTGCCCCACGATAGTGCCATTTTTATCCACCACGAACAGGGTGGGGATGTATTTCACGCCCCCGAATTCAGCGGCCAGTCTCTGCGAGGCTGCGGCTATGGGATAGGAAATCTTGTTCTGCTGGATGAAACTGGGCAGCACCTTCTCCGGTTGGCGGTCGAGCGACAATCCGATAATCTCGAGCCCCTTTGTGTGGTAATTGGTATGAAGCCTGACGAGATCAGGGATGATTTTCCTGCACGGTCCACACCAGGTCGCCCAGAAATCCACCAGCACCACCTTGCCCTTGAAGTCTGCCAAGCGAACGATGTTCCCGTTCAAATCCCTGAGTTCGAAGGCCGGCGCCTTCTTCCCCCCGG
This sequence comes from candidate division CSSED10-310 bacterium, assembly GCA_016932295.1. The sequence goes on along the minus strand of JAFGDC010000062.1, from coordinate 3,782 downwards.
TCACGTCGCCGGTGGCATTGTCGCCGGTGGCATTGTCGCCGGCGACACAAGCTCCCATCAACACAATAAACAACGACAGAATGAATAACCGCTTGCCATACTTGATCATCTGTTCCTCCACTTTCCCACTGCCCTGCAGGAGCTGCCTGATTGCCATCACACGGCAGGATCACTCCCGGGCATCACGATTCCTCTTCAGGCCACCGTATTGAGCGGCGGCTTCACTCCCCGTGATACAGTTCGAGGTCGTGATCCATCGATTCAAAATAGAGAATCACCGTCACGGTGTCAATTATGCCTCAAAAGCCATATTCACCGTTCCGGAATCGACCTTCCATCGTGTTGACAGGCAATGACATATGCTGCATCGTGCAATTGATCGGAGGAACAATGCTGGATAACGTGCGGTCGGTGCTGCGATCCATGGTGAACGCCGCTCTGGGTAAAGCGGAGAAGCGACAGGCCATGACCAGGATGGACAAGGCTATGGGACAGATGCAGTCACGCCTGCAGGAGTTTCACAAGGCCGTCGCCATCGCAATCGCGCACGAGAATCGTATCAAGCGACAACTGGAGGATTGCCGGTCGGAAATCGAGCGGCTGGATGCCAAAGCCCGGCAAGCGGTGCTCCGCTCCGGCCAGGCGACTGGCATGGAGAAAGCGCCATTGGAGGAAGAGGCCAGGAGTCTGCTCCGGCACAAGATCGAGGTTGAGCAGCGCGCCGACATGTTGAACAGGGCCTGGAGCACGGCACAAGGCAATGCCCGGAAGGCTCGAGAACAGTATGAGCGCACCGCCGCCGAAATAGGGGCACGGGCCAGACAGCTTAACGAAGCCCGGGTGCTTCATCAGCTCAACCAGTCCCGCCGGGAAATGCTCGCGCTCTTTTCACAACTTGATCTGGAGGGTACCGGTACCATTTTCTCGGAAGGATTCGATGAGATCCGGGAGGAAAGCGACCGGTTGGATGCCATGGAGGAAGTGACATCGATCGAAGGCGACGAGATCGACCGACGGCTTTCTTTCATAGCGACGGAAGCGCTCATTGACAACCGCTACGAGGAGATCCAGAAGGAACTCCTGGCAAATCCTGACACATCGCTCATCGCCGATCGATCGAAGGATGCCCAGAGACCGGAAGACCAGTAGCCGGAGCGGCCGTTTCGGTATGCTGTATACCGAGTGGCGCTGTGGCACCTAGGTTCCACGCCGGCTTACGATACAGACCTGATCCGTATCTCCCGGCAGCCGTCGGCGATGCGTAATGAAGGCGTTGTCGGTCACGGATCACCTGTGTCTGTTTAAGTTGAACCGCGAGTCACCGCGTCCTTCCAGGGCAGCGGCAGGGCGGTATGCCTGATGCCGGTGAGATCGCGGACGGCATTTGCCACTGCCGGTACCACCCCCAGCATGGCCGGCTCGCCGATGGCCTTGACGCCCAATGGATTGGCCGGTTCCGGACAATGCAATGTAATGATCTCAATTTCGGGAACATCCTTGCAGCGGGGGATCCGATATGTGTCGAAATCGCTCTGATAAAGGATACCTCCCGGGCAATCCAGCTTTTCCATGAGCGCCATACCCAATCCCATCACGACTCCCCCGATGATTTGCCCGCGGAATCCCCGGGCATTGATGATGCGTCCGCCATCATGCACCGCCAGAACCCTGGTCACTGTTACTCCCTCCGCTCCATCACCGATCACTTCCACCAGGTTGCCGCCGAAGGAATACTGGTGATACGGCATCCCTTGGCCATGCGCATCCAACCGACTGGAACGAAGTGCGTATCGTTTTTGAACGGCAGGGAGCACGCCGTCTTGCTCAGCCCTGACGGCGATGGCGGCGAGGCTCATGGCGCGGCCGCTGCCGGCCTCCACGACAGAAGCATCACGCAGCAGCAGATTCGCCACGGGAAGGGACATGTATTGTGCAGCCAAGATGAGGATTTGCTCGGCGAGGCTTCGCGCTGCCGCGGCGACGGCGTTGCCGGTCACGGTGGTCTGCCGCGAAGCGACCGTTGATCCACTATCCGGAGTTACCGCCGTATCGGCCGGCAGGACGACGATATCGACCGTTGGAACCATCATTATTGCACTGGTGATTTCGGCGATGACCGTGGTCAATCCCTGCCCATAATCGATAGCGCCGGTCTTCACCAGCACTGAACCATCCGAACGAAGTTCGATCGTCGCTGAACCGATATCGGGAATCCCATGTCCATAACCGATGCCATACCAACTCAGCGCCACACCATACCCACATGAACCGCTGTGGGTATCTTTCCGCCAACGTTCGCGTACAGTTTCCATGCTGTCCAGAATCGCGGCGATCTGCTCGGCGGCGCCTGGCGAGGCGAGGATAGCGTTTCGCATCCCTGTTCCGAGCACATGCTTGCGCCGGAATCGGATCGGATCCTCCTTGAGAAGGACCGCGATTTCATCCATCTGACATTCCATCCCGTAAATCGCCTGGGCGGCGCCGAATCCCCGCATGGCTCCGGAGTTCAGGTTGTTTGTGAAGACCGCACGCGCCAGCACATGAGCGCTTGGTATCAGGTACGGACCGAAGGCATGGAAGGCAGCCTTGCGAATGATGTTAGGTGCCCATGAGGAGTATGGTCCTGAATCGGCCAGGATCTTCACTTGCCAATCCTTGATGCCACCATCGGGGAACAGCCTTGTACGATGCTCGATGATCATAGGATGCCTTTTGGTGGTGGCGAGTATGCTCTCGGCGCGGGAGAGTACGATGCGAACGGGACGCTTGACATGGAAGGCACACAGCGCGGCCAGTACCTGCGTGAACGGATCCTCGCGTTTACCGAACGCAGCCCCGACATAAGGCTGAATCACCCTGACCAATGATTTTGCCAATCCGAGGACGGAGGCGATTATGACACGATCGAAATAGACATTCTGAGATTGACCGATGACCATCACACCGCCTTCTTCCGTGGGCCAGGCCATGGCGGCATCCGGTTCCAGCACGGCGTGCTCGATCCGCTGGGTGGCAAATCGGTGGTGAACGACCAGATCATCAGGGCCATCCGGTTCGGCTACCCCGGCACCCCAGGCGGACATCGCCGCCAGGGGAGACACTGTCTCCGCGGCTGCCGTTTCCGCCACCGCCTCCATGTCGGTGTTGGGGAGCAGCACCTCGTACTGGACATCGACTGCGGCCACGGCGTTTCTTGCCTGCTGTTCGGTGGCAGCCACCACCACCGCCACCGCATCGCCGACCATGTGTACTTCTCCATCCGCCAACAACGGCTGATCCGGAACAGCGCGACCGAACCTGTTGGCGCCCGGAACATCAAGACAGGTCAAGACCGCATCCACGCCAGGCATCCGCGAAGCTTTACCGGTATCGATGCGGAGAATCCTGGCGTGCGGATGGGCAGACCAGGTCACCGCGGCAGATAATCCTGAGAAGTCGGTATAATCAGCCGAATATTTCGCGGCACCGGTCACCTTCGCAACCTCTTCCGGGCGGAAAGCTTCCATCGGCATCCACTCACTCGTTTCAGCCGCTTTCCGGACGGCTTCTTCGATTTGCACGTATCCCGTGCAGCGGCACAGATTCGCCTGGAGAGCCGCACGAATTTCACCGGCGCCGGGGCGGGATGAATTCCGCAACAGGCCGGCAGCCCGCATTATCATGCCGGGTGTGCAGAAACCGCACTGCACCGCACCGGCGCTGAGAAACGCCGCCTGCAAGGGGTGCAGCATCCGCCCGACCGCCATTCCCTCTATTGTTTCCACGGCAGCGCCGGCGCAATC
>JAFGDC010000566.1 GCA_016932295.1 candidate division CSSED10-310 bacterium | reverse complement strand
TGGGACCGTGAATCATCGCCGCCGGAGCTGCCGGAATCGGTTGTGTACACCACGGTTCGTAAATACAACGAAGTGGTGGAGCGGCTCATGGCACGATGACTGGCACGATGACCGGCACGGCGGCGGAACGGTGACCAACCAATGACCGGCAGCGACAGGCGGATGAATAACCTGGCGGGACGGTGGCCGGCCACATGCCTGCAGGCGGGCGGCACCATCACGCTCACCGCCGGCGTCTTCTACCTGCTCTTGCGGCACGTGGATGTGGGGCATGCCATCGCGCTGATCCGCGGCATGCGGGTGGAATACCTCCTGCCCATGATCGTCATCTCGCTTTCCGGCAACATTTTCATGGCGGCCGACAAACTGGTGCGGATTCTGGGGGCCATTCAACATCCACTGAGCTTCAGGGAATCACTGTTCATCCGCGTGGGGGCGTCACCCATCAAGTTCGTGATCCCCGCCAAGGTGGGTGAAATGGTCAAGGGCTTCTACCTGCAGCGCCGGCACGGGATTCCCTTCTCCGAAGTGGTCAGCGCTTTGCTGTTCGATAAAATTTCCAACCTCATCGGCGCCATGCTTATCCTGGTGATCGGCACCATCGCCACCGGCCTGCACCGGCTGCCAGCCCTTGGTATCATCTTCACCGTGGCGGCTGGAGTGCTGCTCTTTCAAAAAGGGGGCGGCCGCCTGGTACACTGGGCTGACCGGCACGAATTCCCATGGAAGCCGACCGTGCTGAGACTGCTGCGCTGCTTCAGCCACATCGACGAATGGACCAAGGGATGGCTGCTCATCTATTCAATGGTGTTCACCTGCACCGAGATCATCTCCTCGTTCCTGGCCACGCGAGCCATGGGACTTCAGATTCCCTTCGCGGAAATCCTCTTCGTCATACCCATCATCATCGTCATCGGCAACCTGCCACTGACCATTTCCGGACTGGGCACCAGGGAGGTGGCGTTCGTGTTGCTGTTCGCCACATACGGCAGCAACGAGGCGCTCTTCGCCACCGGCGTGCTCGTTTCACTCGTCGAATATGCGATGCTGCCGGTGATCGGGCTGCTGGTGATGCCCTTCTTCCTCATCCGCACGTTCGGTGGAGTCAGGGCGGAGGTGAAGGCATCATGAAGCTTCACCAGAAGCTGCGGGTCGGAATCACGCTGGCGGCGGCCAGGCTCCTGGGCAGGCGGGTGCCGCTGGTGGTGGGCTGGTCCCTGACCAAGCGCTGCAACCTATCCTGCCGATACTGCGGCATCTGGCGCAAGGATCACCGGGAACTAACCACCGCCCAGGTGGCGGACCTTATCCGCCAGATGGCAAGCGCCGGCACCAGGCGAATCTCCTTCACCGGAGGCGAACCGCTGATGCGCGAGGACATCGGCGAAATCATCTCCCATTGCCGGCGCCACGGCATCACTGTCGGGATGAACTCCAACGGACTGCTTGTGGCGGACCGCATCGACGAACTGACAGGACTCGACCTGCTCAAGTTGAGCCTGGACGGGCCGCGGGAGGTGCACGATGCGGTGCGCGGCGCCGGCACCTTCGACGGCGTCATGAAAGCGGTGGCGGCGGCGCGAAGCCGGGGGATCAAGGTCAATTTCCTGAGCGTGGTCAGTACCGAAAACGCACACCGCCTGCGGGAACTGGTGAGCATCGCCGAGGACTGCGGCTGCAGGATGACGTTTCAACCGGCGACCCCCATGGAACTGGGAGGCACGGCGGAGAATCCCATCACGCCCCGGGTGGAATTCGTGGAAGTCGTCAGGGAATTGATTCGGATGCGAGCCAAGCATCGGGCAGTGGCGACATCACTGCCGGTGCTCCATCACTTTTTAACCTGGCCGGAGGGCGCCAGGATCACCTGCGCCGGTGGCCGGGTCTCCTGCCGGGTGGAACCGGACGGAAGAGTCTACCATTGCGGTCGGGTACTGGTGCGCGGGGTAACCAACGATGCCCTTGCCGTGGGCTTCAGAAACGCCTTCCTGGCGCTGCCGCCGATGGCATGCGTCAACTGTTGGTGTGCGCCCCGGCTGGAGATGAATTTCATCTATCGACTGTCACCCGGCGCCATCCTGAACATCGTCAATTCTTTGTAACTCGTTATCGGCCGAAACGCCTCGTATTCAAAGCAGCACCACCTCACGATCCGGCTGCGGCCGCCCATTTGGAAACAGTCCTTATCGTCATGCAATGAAATCAGATGGTACTGCTGAGAGGCATTCCATTCTTTGCACAACCGATCCCGCGGATTGAATCGGCAGAAGGGCGTAAGGCCGTCTCCGATAGGAAACCAGGCAATGATTTTCAGCCGTGGTGAACCCCGTTGAAGCGCTGGCGGATCATGATGGGCACAGCGGCGCAGACCAGGGCGCCGATCAACGAGGTGAACAAGCCGAGACGATAACTGAATGGTTCATACATGAACCGAACCAGGTGATCGCCTGCCTCCAGCAGCAGGCCGCGGAACGCATGGTCCACGCGAAGCACCGGTGCCGCCGAACCATCAACCTGCGCCCGCCATCCAGGAAAGTACGTATCGCTCAGGATGAGAAGGCACTCCCTGTCGGCGGTGACCGACAATTCAAGCCGATGGGCATCGTAGACGATGAACCGGGCGGTACCGGGCGGTGCCGCTGATGCCGGCAAGGGGACTGCGGGCGGCGCCGGCGCATCGACCACCACGTGCCGCAACCGCCCCTCCCGGGCATTGTCCCGCAGAACGGCATACGCCTGCCCGGCCGTATCGAAGCACACATAGTCATCCACCAGGTACGCGCGGGGCAGCGCACGCGCATTGCTGTAGACCTCCACCCCGTTTCGCCGGAAGGTGCGGCGCCAGGGGGCCGGATCGAAGTCGCCGCCCGCCAGCCAGTAACCCAGGCCGGTATCCTGCGGCGTGATGACATACCGCACATTGAGCGAATCGAGCAAGGGATGGTCGAACCGTTTCATCTGCAGCAGCCGCATGGCGGGCAAGAGATCGGGCGCCTGGATGTCGGGCTCGGCCAGGGCCAGGTATTCCTCCACCGCCAGCGGCGTCAGGGCATCATTGCCGCGGATATCATGAAATCCGTACAGGCGGCAGGTATGAGGTGGAAACGTGTAACCCAGGGGCATGATCCTGGCTGGCTGGGATGCCGCCGGGAGCAGCTCCGGGGGCAGTTCCGGATAGAGCAGGCCGGGTGGAAAGGACCGGTTGTACCCGTAGCCGATGCGCCAGAGGTCGAGGAAACTCAGTAATAGAAGTGCGCTCCACCAGAGGGTGCGCGGCAGCCGGGACCTGGTCACCACCAGGAGAAGACAGAACGATGTCAGCACCATTAGCCAGAGAAGATTTACCCGGGCATAGGCCATCATGCCACGCGCCGCGAACATGGGTCGCCAGGCGTGATACATGACGAAACCAACCGCGGTCATGAGGGGCGCCCCCATCAGGAACCACCTCCTGACGCAGCTTTCCCGCCGCGCCGCCGCCACCCGCGCGGCGCCGCGGGCGGCCAGCCCGGCGGTGGCGAACGCCACCACCAGCAGGAACCTGAAATTGTACGACATCTTCATTCCAGGAACCAGGTGCACCGCCTGGTAAATGGGTGGAATCTTGAAGACGACCCCCAAGCCGAACAGCAACAGCACCGCCAGCCGCGCCGTCTCCCGGTCACGGCGCAGAAACCACAGGCCGGTGACGGCGAACAGCAGGGGGACGGCGCCCACAAAGCCGCCCATCACCTCGCTTGAATTGAATTCCTGCAAGGCGTAGTTGTCGTCGGCGTTGGAGCCGAAGAAATTCGGCTGCACAAGACACCACGCCAGGAAAGACGGGAAATGGGGCCGCACCCACACGCCGTGTTTGCGGACATTGTAGGCGGAGCTGTGACGCAGGTATTCAGCGAAAGGCGCCAGTTGGACCGCCGCCAGCAGCAACGCCAGTATCTGGGCGGCCAGGACGGTGAGGATGAATCGCGCCCGGCGCCGGGAATGCTGGAGAAGGAGGGACAGCGAGTACAGCAGCCAGGCGAATAGCAGGTGAACCGATGTTTCGATATGACCGGCCAGGTACTGCAGAACCAGGGTGGCGGTCAGACCAGCCGCCGCCGGCATGGCAGGCGCGCGCGACAGGGCCCTGGTGAACAACAGGATGAAGGGCAGCCAGGCTGCCACCTTGAAGTGGGGGTGACCGAACCAAGCCATAAAAAAACCCGAGAATGAATACAACACCGCGGCGAATCCAGCCGGCTGGGGAGCAAGGGGGATACGCCGCACAAACCAGAACATGCCCAATCCCGCCACCAGGAGATGGAACAGGCCGCGCACGGTCGGAAACCGCGCCATGGAGACCGGAATCATGCCCAGGTCAGGAGGATAAAATACCGCTGTCTGCAGGACTCCGGTGAATGGGTAACCGCAGAAAGCGCTCGGATCCCAAAGAGGTACCAAACCCCGACGCAGCATGCTGCGCGAATACTCCCGCCACGGAGCGAACTCCAGCAGCTCGTCGAACAAAATCCAGTTACTCGGCTGGTCGAACCTCGTTCCGGCCAGTTCCCGCCAGGGAGAGTAAAAATACAGGAGATCGGCGGGAAGAAGCGTCTCACCAAGAAGCACGGCGTGTGGGAACATGGCGGTCGCGAGCAGCAGCAGGAGCGCACCCACGCAGAGCGACTCACGCCACACCCGGACAACGGTTACATGCTCCATGTCAAGACCCCGGAATCCACACGGGTGGATCATCGAACACCTTCCGATACCCGCAATTCTCGAGGAATCGCTGATCCAGGGGCAGCTCGTAATTCACGATCACGGCGGCGATCCGGCGCTGCCTCAATGACTCCGCCACCAGCGGCAGCCACTGGTTCGCGGAGCGCCGCCTGATCTCCGCGAAGGTCAACGATGCCATCCGCTCGTTGAACTCCCGCCGGCGACCGCCGCGGACCGCATCGCGAAGTTCCTGCATGACACCCCAATTATCCTTGAAATTGATGAGCTTCACCCGTCGGCAGACCAGTGCTTCCAGCGGCGGCGCGATGATCACGCCGTCTTCTGGAGTGAGGTCCCGTACCCTGGCGCCCAGTTTCATCAAAGCCGCACGGTCAACGCCGGAAAAACCCAGGGCGGCGAGCAGGGGTTCATTGGTGCGCCACGTAACGGCGGCGAATACCAACACGCCCAGGAGACCGGCGGCGATGGCCAGAGGCCGCATGAAGCGGTGGGTGTGGACAGCGGCATGAACAACCCACCCGGCGGCCAGGGCGAGGGGTACGAGAGCCGGAATGAGATAATGCGGCCAGAGAGTGGCGCTGGCGATGGTATCGAAAAGAAACTCCAGTCCCCCCAGCGCCCAGAGGAGAACCGCCACGGAACGGCGCTGCATGGCAAGCCCGGCAAGACCGAGCAGCCCCATGGGCAGGATGAAATGGAGACCCTGGGTGAACCAGAGCATCTTCACCGGAACGGGCGCCGCCTGCCCCTTGATGAAATGAAATACCAGCGATTGCAGAAGGAAATCCTGACCATATTCGAGATAATATGCGCCACAAAGCACCCCGACGCCGCCAGCGGTGAAACCGGCGGTCCACAGCAGCTCCTTGAGGGAACGGCGGCTCAGCAGGAAGAGACCCAGGGCGACGGCCGGCACCGCCATGGTCTGTTTACAGGCGAAACCGGCGATGATGCAGGCGCTGGTGAGCAGGGCGCGGCGACGGCCCGAGGGCTGCGTCACGAGAATGTGGACCATCGCTGCCACCGCCAGCGCAGTGAAAATCTCGCGATCGAAAAGGTGATAGCGAAAGACCAGTGGATGCCATGAGTAGGCGAAGGCCGCGACCAGACCCGCCGCCACGCCCCAGAGACGCCGGCCGATGGCATACAGCAGCAGAGCGGTACTCATGACGCCGAGGGCGGTGAGCAATTCGGCGATTCGATACGATGGACCGAACAGCCTGTAGAGCAAGGCGAGGAGTTGCTCCAGAACCGGCAGGTTGGGCATGGCAAAATCGATGTACGGCGACTGCCCCTTGAAGATGAGGAACGCACCGTAGACATAATTGGGATCCTCGATCCGGACAGCGCCATACAGGATGCGGAGAAAGCGCGGCAGGACGGTGAAAAGGATGGCCACCAATATGTATCGGGATGACTGCTTCACGAATCGCCCTTCATGAGGGCCGGCGTCCGATCATGCCGGCCCGGGGATCGGCCCGGTCCAGGCGGCGGTAGAAACGTCGACTGCCGCTGGAACACGATAAAAAAACAGGATAGTATGATATCTGAAATTAATGGAGCCGAAAACAGGACGCGCCTGTCACCGGTCCCATGCCGCGGCCGGCATGGGCGATGACGGACTCCCAGGCAGATCCCGTGATGCACAGGCGGCGGAAACAGACCACAAGGAGCGCACCATGAAAGCAATGCGATGGATTTCACTCGCACTCATTCCACTGCTGGCGTGCGGCTGCTTCGAACTGTACGAGGAGATCTGGGTCAACGAGGATGGTTCGGGACGCTTCAAACTGGACATGGGTTTTTCGGAAATCCTGTTGAACATGGCCAGGGAGGAGGGCCGTGACGATCCACTCCAGGAACTGCGCGAGAATTACGAAGCCACCAAGGCAGACCTTGAATCGAATCCAAACATCGCCCGCTTCGATTACGAGGAATACAAACTCGGTAATATGCGGCATTTCGTATTCGACATCGATGTGCGGGATATCAGCGTGGTGGATGACCTGCACCGGCAAATCGTGACGGAACGGGACAAGGGAAAACTGAGACCGGAGGGGCGCTCAGAACTGACCATCGACCGGCTCGAAAACGGCAATCTCCAATTCCACCAGGTGTTCGGAAACCCGGAGAAAGATCCCTATGCACCCGAGAATCCATTCGCCGAGGCGCTCGGCGCCTCCTTTATGCAAACCATGCTCGGCAACAGGTACATCATCGTAAAGTTGCATGGACCAAGGATACTCTCGTGCAACGGCACGCTGGATGCGACCATGCAGACCGTGGAATGGCGTATACCGCTGCTGCAGCTCATCGGCGAGGGGCAGGCGCGGGAAGAACTGCGGGCGGAGGTCGAGATGCCCCGGCAGATCAACTGGCTGCTCATGGCCGGAATCGTGGCGGGAGTGGTGGTACTGGTGGCGGCGACGGTCCTCATCGTGCGCCGGTAACGGCTGCTTTTTATAATGAAAATTCTCTTGTATTGAATTAGTTGACACGAATAACGCAATGCGTTATGCTCTTACTGTGCGGTGGCAGGATTGAAGATACGCTTGAAAATTCGCGGAAATAAAAGGAGGAACTCATGGTGAAGATCACGGTAAACCTTAAGGACATGCATACTCAGGCCAGGAAGATGGTTGACGATGCCCGGCAGACCGGGATGAAAACCGTCGAATACTGGTTTGCCAACAGCCAGAAGATGCTCGACAGGCTGGTGAAGATGGGCGAGGAATTCGTGGATTCCAGTCCGGTGTTCCAGAACCAGACGATGAACCGTGCATTCATGGAACTGGAGCAGGCGGTCAAAAAGGTCCGTGAAGAGGTCGGAAAGAATGTTTCACGGGCGCACGAGGCGACGGCTCCTCTCATCAAGCCCATCACCGATCACATGCCCCGGCAGTTGAAGGACATACTGGCGCAATTGCACGACCTGTGGCCGGCGGTCGAAGAGAAGGTGGCGGCGCCTGAGAAGAAAGACGTGAAGAAAGCCGCCAGGAAACCTGTTGTTAAAAAGGTTTCCGAGCCATTCGAGGGATATGACGAGTTGAACGTTCACAAGATAGTGGATCGGATGCGGGACCTGCCCGATGACAAGCTGGACGAGGTGGTGGCGTATGAGGATCAGAACAAGAAACGCCTGACCATCGGACGCGAGGCGGAGCGGATCAAGAAGATGCGCGCCTGATACCCACCACGCTGGTATAACAAAACCCGCGGCCGGCGGCTGCGGGTTTTGTCATTTTGGTCATTTTTCCCCGAGGGCTTTCTGTATATCGATGGTGAGCCATACGATACGGGTATGGAGATCCGACGGCACCTTCTCCAGATCGGAAATGAGGCTGTTCAACGCCTCCATCTCCTTGAATTCGGTTCCTTTCAGCAGTTCTCTGACCTGCTGCAGTTCCAGCGCCGCCTCATTGAATTTGCCGTCACGTTTGACGAGCAGTTCGGCGTTCTGCAGATGCATCATCGCCGACATCATGCGGTTTTCGGTCTCCAATACGGTGAGCCGGGCCACCATGTCCGCCATCGTGGCCCGGTTCTTGGAGTATTCGGCGCGCAGTTCCGGGTATTCGTTGATGATCTGGACCACTCCTGAATAGTACAAATAATTCATGACGAAAATGACGCCCATGATCACCACCAGTGGTGTGATGATGTAATTCCACCAGCTTTTGCGCTGGATCGCGGAGAAGGTGAGAATGATCCCCGAGACGAATCCGGCTACGCAGATGAATACCCAGAAAACCTGAAATGTCAACGAGATAGAATAGCTATGAAAGTACTTTGCGGAGATATAAGTGGACACGACCAGCAGCAGCAATCCTACGAGCAAACGCCTTAAATTCACTTTTTTTTCGAGTTTTTCGACAGTACCGTTGTTTTCCATTGACCCCCTCCTTGGTGTCGGACGCTGTTAAACGAAGAGAGTGTACTACAGCACATCTCCGGCGCAAAGCGAAACGAACGACACCGATGCTCAGCAGCCGGCGGCGCGGCGCTGAAGTGCAGTGATTTGCACCGCGGCCCTTCCTTACATTAGATTGATAACGGGCGCGAGTGTTCAGCGTCCGGGGAGATGCGATGAGAGGTCTCGTGATGTGCGTCGCGTTGTTGACCTTCGTGAGCCCTGCGGTGTTCATCGGGCACGCGGCTGGTCAGCTTCATTGCGGTTTTTGCGGCAAGGAGATAACCGGGGCCTACTTCCGGTATGAAGGCGGGTTGGTGGTCTGTAGCGCATGTAAGGAACGGCTGCCTGAGTGCGCCCGTTGCGGACTGCCGACGCGGGAGTGGCGGACGGTGGGCGGCGCCGTTCTTTGCCCCGCTTGCGCGGCGGCAACCGCTGTCTGCGATCGGTGCGGCCGGGCGCTGCTGGGAAAGTATGTCGAGTTCGAACGCGGGGAACGCACCTTGAGGCTGTGTGATGAGTGCCGCCGCAAGGCCGTGACCTGCGCGGCTTGTGGACTGCCCATCATTGGTAAGGCAACCTTGCTGCGCGGGCAACACTATTGCACCGACTGCCTCGAACACCGGCAACGCTGCGCGTTGTGCGACAGGCCGGTGGGGGAGCGTTTCTGGCGCTACCAGACAACGGCTGGCGAATCGGTATTCTGCGACGACTGCTACCGTGATCGGCCCCATTGTTCGGTCTGCGGTTTACCCTTCAACGGCGGGTACGAAGTGGATGGTAAACCCGTCTGCGGGGAATGCTTCGACAATCTGCCCAGGTGCGGGGCGTGCGGCCGGGTGATGACCGATCATTCCTGGAAGTATCCCGGCTCGGAGAAAAAGTTCTGTGACCGCTGCCGAGTGGAGCGGAAGCGCTGCGACGTATGCGGTGTACCACTCGGGAACCGGTTCAGGGTCTTGAGCGACGGCCGCAGGCTATGCGATGCGTGCAGCCGGCATGGGGTGGTCAGGCGCGAGGATGCCCTCCGGCTCTACAGGAAAACCGCCAGGCTCATGGCAGCCATGGGCATGAAGCTGGACATACTGCCCGAGCTGGTACTGACCGATGGTGATCGGTTGGAACGACTGGCGCGGGACATCCCCGGCGGTGATCCTGACAAGGCGACCGGCCTGTTCAGACAGCAGGGCGACGACCGCACGGTGTATGTGATCACCGCCCTGCCGCCCAGGGTCCTGGTGGCGGTGGCCGCGCATGAATTGGCGCACGCCTGGCACACGGCTCACAGCAGCAGGGAACAAAGCAGGCTACTGAAGGAAGGCTTCGCCGAGTGGGTGAGCTACCAGGTGCTGGCCCGCTTGAAGATGACGGACCAAATGGCCGTTATCGAGGCCCGGCAAGACATGTACGGCATGGGTTTCAGAAAAATCAGAGCGATCGAGAAGAAACGCGGCTTCAGCGGTGTACTCGAATACGTGACCGGCCGGTAGGTCAGGCACCAGACCACTGACCGCATCCACTACCACCGTGTTCATACCCAGTTCCATACCCCTTCCCCGGAATAAGTCATTCACGGTCAGGGAAGAGATGTTCCGAAGCTGCCCGCGCGGCCTTCAGGCTGCGCGGACTCACTGCTGGCGCGCTGAAATTGTCAGTGGGCGCGCTCCCCGGGCAGGGAAGTGACAGGTTCAGTCTTGTGCTCTTGGCAGTCGGCGTTCTCGACCTGTTCCACTTGCTTCACGTTTTCCACCTGCGCATCCATCATCGTCAGGAGCGCACCAATGCTCTGGATATAATAGATGTTGAGGCCGTCAGGATAGTCCTCGAGTTTCATGTTCCCTTCATGCAGCTTGTTCTGGTGCTCAATGTAGCCGGCCAGTTTTTCCTTGAGAAGCAGGTGCGACCTGACCGTTCCGGTGACAATGGCGGTATATCCCTTGTGATCGGTTGGATAGTGCCAGGTCTTGTCACAATACGCATCGATGTTGTACCGGGCGTCGCCGACCCTGATCCAGCCACCGGCATGGTGGCAGCCCTGTATGACATCGCCTTTCACCGTGACGGTCTTGTCGACATAGGATTCCGGCTCAGCCAACAATGTTTCGATAGCCACCAGGGCAGTCTCGTCGATGGCCTGGCCAAGATGGTACTGGGCCGGCCTGTCAGGATTCTGGACGGCTTCATCAAAGGCAGCGATTTCCTCATGATGATCATGGGGCTCTCCGGCATGGTCCTCGGGACCGGCGGCATGAATGGCGGGAGCGAACATGATAAGCGCCGTGACCAGGACGGCTGTAAGTATGTAAAAGTTTTTCATCTCTTTTCATCTCCTGAAAAAGTTGTCCGATACGCACGTTAGCGCTGGTTGTTGATGGTAGCAAGCGCCCGTCGCGAGTCAAGCAAAATACGCATGCACTCAGGGCATCGGCAAAGTTTCAGGCCGGCATCCGTTTCCGGCGTCCGCTATGCGGTTTGCCCGGTCTGAATCGTCCCCTTTCCGCGC
>JAFGDC010000565.1 GCA_016932295.1 candidate division CSSED10-310 bacterium | reverse complement strand
TCAGTGACATCGACTCCAGTCGTCGGAAGAGGAACCTGGCACCAAGTATGTTCCAGGCGCCACAAGCCACCGCCGGCACCCTGGCCGGCCAGTCCGGCGAGGATGGCGTCACCCTGATGCCGTACGCTGAGGACCGAGGTGGCGACCAACCCGGCATTGGCGGTGCTCCAGGCGCCATCTCCAGTCAGGCGTACGACGCCGCTGCCGTCGGTGGCGCAGAATGCCGATCCTTCATCATCGACTGCGATATCGTAGATAACCAGGCCTGGAATCAATTCCGTCCATTGCTCGCGCTCATGTTGGAAGCGGAACAGACCGTTATCCGTACCTGCCAACACGCGCCCTTCGGCGTCCAGGCGCAACACATGAATCCTCTTCCCTCCCAGGCCACTTTTTATTCTGCGCCAGGATGCACCGGAATCGAGGCTCATATAGGCCCAACCGCACGTTCCTGCGAACAGGCGGTGGTCATGATCGAATAGCAGGGAGAAGACATCACTGTCGGATGCCATACCAGTATGCACGGGCCGCCATTTCCGCCCGCCATCACAGCTTTTGAATGCCCGTTGCCAGGTCCCCGCATACACGACCTGGGGATCGTCCGGATCGATGAGCACCGATTCTATCTGTGGATCGGGAAAATCGAACGTGGTGATATCCCAATGTTCACCGCCATCAACAGAATAGAAGAGCCGGTCGTCGGTACCCACGTAGAGTCTTGGCGGAATGGTGTCACTGACCGCAACCGAACGCACCGGCAGACCCACCAGCATGGTCTGCCATTTGAACAAGGCGGTGCCGGCAGGGTGGCGGACGGCGCGGATCACAAAGCCGTGTTTCATGTTCCGTGCAGCGATGTAGAGGTCACCGGTTGGCGCATGGAGTTGGATCTGTTCGATTCGACTGTCGGGATGGATGCAGTGGGGTGTGACGTCCACCCACACGCCGGCGCGATCGGCGGAATAGAACAACCTGCCGTCGATGGTGCCGGCGACCAGAGCGCCGTAGCCCAGGTGGCACACGGCCGAGATGTTACCGCCCGGCGGTCCGAGATGCCGCTCCTCGACGGATTCGGCTCCCGTTGCAATCAAGAAAACAATCAAGAAAAAAAGGGCGAGGCTCAGAATACCCCGCCCGTTAGTTGATATCATTCCTCGACTACTGTCTCCACCATCATGATGACTTCGACACGACGATTCTTCATTCGACCATCGGCGGTATCGTTGTCGGCGATCGGTTGAGTCTCACCCATGCTCTTGACAATGAACCGCTCCGCGTTGATGCCGTGTCTGTCAACCAGGTATTTCTTGACATTCTCGGCTCGCTTGAGACCGATCATCGCATTACTCTGTTCGCTACCGGTGGAATCGGCGTGCCCCACCAGGGTGACCTTGGCTTCGGGATAACTCCTTATGGTCACGGCGATGTCATCCAGCAAAGCCTTGGCCCGGTTGTCCACCCTCGTTCCCTTGCGGAAGGGAATATCCGGTAATTCCAGCGCCACCATCCTGGTCACCGGCTCCTTGCTCACCACCCTGGCACTGACTGAACAGCTCGCGCTCAAACCGCCGGGATCACTCACCATCACCGTCACGGTATAGGTGCCCGGCACACAATCCATGGCGGAGAATCGAGCCACCGCTCCTTCACTACTCAGCGAACAGCCGGTCGAACTCCACTCATAGGTCAACTCATCGCCATCCGGATCGAACGCATCGGCCATGATTCTCGTATACTGCCCATCGATGATCTCCTCCGATTCGATCCGACAGGTGATCACCGGCGCGCGGTTGGGAATGGGAACGGGGGTCGGCGTCACACGGACCGGCGGTTTGCCGAAGCTGATCTGGAAGACACCACCCACCGGGCAACTATCCATCTCCATGAGAAGGTTATAGCGCAGACCGGCGCCGATCGTCACGCCGTTATCCAGGAAATATCTGCCGCCGACCGTCATGTCCAGCGCATCCTCGATATAGTCCGGAGCATATGAATTCTCCCCGCTCAACTCAGCGATGAACTGATAGGGCTGCTCGAGAGGCAGATTCAATCCTATTCCGTAGGTGAACTGATCATCGAATTCAACAGCATCCGGCTCGCCGATCACCGTATACCCAAGGTTCAAATGGAACCCCACTCTTTCGGTATGCTTGCTCACCAGCAGTTTCCCACCGAAATCAGTCTCCCCGGTCCCCAGGCCTTTATCCTCATCCGCGGTGGGTACCTTGCCAAACAACAACAAACCGATGCCTGGTCCACCCGCTTCCTTCAGAAGACCAGCCTTCAGGTTCATATAGATATCCCCGAATCCATTATCTTCGCTGCCCATCTCCCTCCTTATCATGGTATAGTTGGGAGCCAGTGAGACTTCGAACCGGTCAGTGATGCCATAAGCCAGGGGTACCGATAAATAGGTATAGTCCAGTGAATACGCAGTATCCTTTGTTTCCCTGTCGAAGTTGTTAAAATAAAGACTGGCAGCGAATTCATGCCCGGCAAGTCCATCCGCAGTCACAATGCTGAACAATCCGGACGGTCCCGTCCAGGAATTCGGATATGCAGCGGAAGAAGAAACCACCACCAGTAAAAACGTTGTGAACATCCATAACCCTCTAGCCAACCTCATACCAACCTCCTTCAAGGATCTGCCTGTGCCTTGCCGCTCTCCCGTCGCTGCTCCGCAGCGGACAACCGTCATGGAACTGCGACCCGACGGGCGTTTCCAGAATAGTACCAAATCCGCTGTTGGATAGCAAGATATATTACGTATCACAAATCCCCCGCCTGCATTCACCTGGGTGGCCAACGCCGCTTCCGCATGATTTGTTCAACACGCTATAACAGCCAGGATGCGGTGACGACATCGGCCACCATTTCGGAGACAGCAATGACGGGAATGTTCCACGCACTTTATCAGATGCTAAATATAATGGGGATTGGGGTGTATAATTTGGAGATATCTTGCCGCTCGGCAACGTTTTTCCAAGATGCGCATCTATCTAAAATACCATCCGGATTCTCTCGAAAAAACCTTATATGGAGTGGGAAATGATCATTGCCCGGCAAGAAAAAACCGGCGCCTGTCACCGCGTTATTGCACAAAGGCTTCCTTATCAATATACTACGACCGCCTGGCTGGTCTGAGGGCCGGCGGTGCAACAAGCGGTCGCGCCACCTGGCACTCCCCCTCGGTCGCAACCTGGTAGCGAAGGGTAGGTAACGGATGCGGAAAACACATTTGATCATCATCTTTCTTCTCATTCTGTGTGCACTCACGGGTACCGCCATCATCTTGCGTGGTCGCCACGAAACACCTCGGGAGAAACAGCCCGAAACTGGTCAGACAGTGGTGATTCAGGCAAAACACGCGGCCGAACCCGCGCGCATCCTCTCGACCCTGGCTCCGGCCCGGCGATCCCGACCGAACCTGCTGCTTATCACCATCGACACATTGCGGGCCGATCATCTCGGATGCTACGGTCACGTTCCACCCACGAGCCCGAACATCAACCGTTTGGCGCGACAGGGTTACCAACTCGAAGTCACCCGCTGCAACATACCGATCACCACGCCGTCACATGCCACCATCCATACCGGACTGCATCCCATAGACCACGGCAGTACCATGAACTGCCAGCCGATCTACGACAGTACCGCCACCATCGCCTCGATTCTCTCGACTCACGGCTACCACACCGGCGCCATCGTCTCCAGTGCGGTGCTGACCGCTCGCGCTTCCGGGTTGTCCGCCGGTTTCGATTATTACGACGATGCGACGAATCTGCCTCCCCGGCAGTCGGAAATGGTGCTGGACGCGGATCAGCCGATCCCGGCCAATCCGCCGGCCACAAACGGAAACAAGGAACGAGTACTCTTTGCCGGAGGCCTCGGCCCCTTTCATGATCAAGTGCGGCCTTTTGAACGGCGCGCCAACAAGGCAACCGATCTGGCACTGGACTGGATTAACCAGACCCAGGCGCCGTTTTTCCTCTGGCTCCATTACTTTGATCCGCATGCCACCTACGATCCGCCGCCTGTATATTCCGGAATGTTCGAGCAGTTCTACAGTAAATACGGTTCAGTCCTCGACGTGATCAAGCGCAAAGCAGAGGATCCACCCTTGAACCTGGCTGACAACAACGGGTTTTATGGCTACTACGATGGTGAGATTCGCTTTACCGACCATCACCTGGGACGCCTCCTGACTCGACTGGCGCAACTCGAACTGCTCGATTCCACAATCATCATGCTGACCGCCGACCATGGCGAAACACTCGGTGAATACGCCGACTACGTCGGTCACGGCGCGCACCTGAACATGGGGTCCGTGCGCGTACCCCTCATCCTCCGCGTTCCGGACACGCCGGGCCGGACGACACTTCCGGTGCATGCCGAGTCCATCGACGTACTGCCCACCATCCTCGACATACTCGATATCCCGCCGGTGACCGAACTTCCGGGGATGAGTCTCTGGAAGAAGCTACATGATACGACTCCAGCGGCGCGCACGACCTTCATGCACACGGCGCTGCAACCGATGGATGACGGTCATTTCCTCCGATTGGGCCTCGTGCGATATCCATACAAATATGTCGCGCGCGCCGATACCGCCCGGTCCGACATATTTCCCAACGGGTACATAAAAACCGAGACCATGGAGGATTCACTGCTCTACGATCTTGCCGCCGATCCCGCCGAACGCCATGATCTGCACGAAGAGGCGTCCGCGGAAATGGAACAGTACCGCACCGAGATCCGCAATCGGATCGATTCCCGCCCGTTCTTCATCCCGGCACCGGAGTCATTGAGTGATGAGGACCGGGAGGCACTGCGCGCACTTGGATACGCCCAGTGATGCAGCGCCCAGGGTCTTCCACGGCGCCACCGCAGTCTCCGGGAATCCCGTGGAACCGATATGTTCCTTGCAGGTCAATGCGAGCGTGATAGTGATGAGCCCACCGTCTGTTGCCTCCGGACTGACCGGTGACAAGAAGTCGGGGAGTTATCCCCTCGCAACCGGTATCGTGGTCAACCACGCGTACCGTATTGCCCTGCGCCGGCAGAAGGAGGCAGGGACCGGAGTGAGAGGCGGACGTCCGGACAGCGCATGTGAACTTACCGGCACCAGGTCCCGCTTCCTTCAGCATGACGATCCCTGCTGACGACTCACTGCCGAACAAGAAATCCACGTACGGGGAATGGGGCTGCCGCCTCAGTTCACCGTTACTTCATAATCGGAAAAACCGAAGATGGCCGTGGACCGGTGATCGACGGTCAGCTCACTGAACACAGGAAGCTGGTCATCAGCCAGTAACCGCCGTCAAGGTTAACACTCCCGTTCAGGCAAGAGGAATGACGACCGCCGGCCCGCATCCGCCACTATTCAGCCTTGTGATTTATTTCCACCTCGATGGTAATGTTCACCACATCATCCACCACCGCAACGCCATTCACGATCTTGGCGAAGTTGAGGTTGAAGTCCTTGCGGTTGATGGCGCCGGTGAAGGTGTAACCGGCATACTGCATGAGACCGTATCCCATGTCGACGGTTTGAACCCCATGAAACACGCCCTTCGCCTCGACCTCCTTGGTGATATCCCTGATGGTCAAGTCACCGGTGAGCGTGACTGCATCACCATCCCATTCGATTTTGGTGCTCCTGAATGTGAGCTTGGGATACTTCTCGGCATTGAAAAACTCATCCTGCAGCAGGTGTTCGTCACGTTTCTTGATACCGGTATCGACCGTCTTGACGTCCACCTCTCCCACCACGGAAACAAGTTTTCCAGTTTCTGGCTCCACCATGACCGTGCCCCTGAATTCTGAGAAACCACCCTTGACATTGGAAATCATCAGATGCCGCACGGAGAATCCGATGTTGCTGTGATAGGTGTCTATCGTCCATTCCACCGGCTCAGTTGCCTGTCCTGGCGACACCATGCTCAACATGGCGAGAACAATGAAGCTGATCACGATCCATACTTTCATTTCCATCCTCCCTATCGTTCAATTCGAAAACGCCACCCGTTTTAACAATTTTATTGTACCACACATGTCGTTCACTTGCATGAATCCACACTTTTCATCCTTACTCCCTGGAATCGACGGATTCAGTGCCGTGCATCAGTTCTGCCACCATGTTCACAATTTCACGTATCCACCGCCGGCCCGCACCGGAGTCCGGCATCCGTTGCAATACCGTTCACGGGCAGGAGTCTTCCCACCGGCCCGGAAGTGCAGGGCATCGGCAAAGTTTCAGGCCGGCATCCGTTTCCGGCGTCCGCTATGCGGTTTGCCCGGTCTGAATCGTCCCCTTTCCGCGC
>JAFGDC010000564.1 GCA_016932295.1 candidate division CSSED10-310 bacterium | reverse complement strand
TTCACGACTCACCGCCACGGCCTCACTGTCACGGCTCGATATGGAGATCGCCGGAAAAACCATCACCGCCGTGGAACCATTAGTCGCCAACTGGAACGGCAGCGAGCTGGTGATCGATCCAACAAGGCTGAAGGGCGACTATCTCGACCTGTCCATGAGCGGGCTCGTTACCTTGGATGGTCGTCCGGATCTGAGGATTTCAGGCAGCCTGGACATGGCAATCCTCAAGGCGCTCACCACGGAGATCGAACAACCGGCCGGGCGCACCCAGTTTGAACTGGGCCTGCAGGACAGTTTCGAAGAACCGCGGTTGAAGGGCGATATCACCATCGAGGAGGCTGCGTTTCGCGTCAAGATGCTCAACAAGTGGGTGCGTGACCTGCATGCTCATGCGACCGTCAATGGCAAGATGGTGACAATGGACTACCTCATAGGCATGTTTGATGAAGCAATCCTGGATGGAACCGGCCGCATCGGCCTGGATGGTTGGTCACCGAGGTATCTGGAAGCCAATCTGACCGCCGCCGGGGTTGAACTCGATTATCCTCCCGGCGTGTACAGCGCCTTTGATGCGGATCTGCGGGCAGTGGGCAAGTTGGACGAATTGCTGATCGATGGGCGGGTGTTACTCGACAAAGCGGTGTACTACCAGCGTATCGATTATAAATCCATGATCGTGGAGGAGTCGCAGGCGGTGCTGACGGTCCAGACAAGAGCCGTGCAGGGCGATGTCCGGGAAGCCGTCGGGTCACCCAGGTTCAACGTGGATATCATGGCTCCGGACAACATCTTCGTGCAGAACAATCTTGCTGACCTGGAACTGAAGGCGGACCTGACGCTCTCCGGTACCGCCGCCGCGCCGTTGCTGTTCGGCCAGGTGAGTGTGCTTGGCGGCATGGTCATCTACGAGGACCGCGAGTTCATTATCGACACCGCCACCATTGATTTTATCGACACCAAGGAAATCAACCCGATGTTCGATATCAGGGCGAACGCGGTCATCGATGCATACACGCTCGGGCTGTCCGTGGCGGGAAAGCTGTACGGCGACTTCACCATCAACCTCAATTCCGATCCCCCATTGTCGGAAGTGGATCTCTGGTCGCTGCTTGTGCTTGGCAAGACCACGGACAATCTGAAATCCCAAGGTGCAGGGTACACCACCGCGCACGCCACGTCGCTTCTGACCGGGAGAATCCAGGACGAGATCGAGAAGCGCGTCAAAATTCTCGGTGGATTCGACGAGTTCCAGATCACTCCCATCGTATCGGATTCCGGGGCCAACGCCGCCGCCCGGTTCACGGCCAAGAAAACCATCGGAGACCGTCTCTCCGTCACCTACTCCACGGAGTTATCCTCCACCAGCCAGCAGCTTTTGATGGTGGAGTATCAACTCACGGACCATATCGTCCTGCTGGGTGAACGAACCGAAACCGGTTCACTCGGCGGCAATCTGATTTTCAGGTTCGCGTTACCATGAAGCAGCCATGTATCCTGTTGCTCGGCCTGCTGGCCATGTTCAGCGTCATTGATTGCCGGGCCGGGACGAACGAGGAATTGTACGGCGGCGAGGTGCGCTACCAGCGCGCCACCTGCGAAGGCGAATTCCCCCGCGAGGAGGTGCTGCTGGCGACCGTGACGCAGCACCATACAGTATTCACCCCGGAGGCGGTCCGGCAGAGCATACAGAACATCTATCTCCTGGGGTTGTTTTCCGCCGTGGAAGTGGATGCCGAGCCGTTTCTGGATGGCGTAATGGTCACTTACAAGCTGCAGCGCCGCATGCTTGTCAGGCAGGTTCGCATCAAGCGGAACGCGAGCCTGACCGGCCGCGTCATGCAGGTGCTGCACCCGGTAAGCAACAAGGACTTATACAGGGTATGCAATGTTCGCCCGTTCGATGATTTCAACGAGGCGGCTTTGATCAAGGGCGTGGCAAACATCCAGAAACTGTTGCGCCAGAAGGGATTCAGCAGGAATTCAGTCAAGTACAGATATGCGTTCGACTACCAGGACTATTCCGTCAAGGTGCGGTTTATTGTGGATCTCGGTCCCATGGCCGTCATCGAGAGCATCGATTTCGTGGGCGATGCGCCCCTGCCGGAGCAGTATCTCAGGAGAGCCATGGCGCTGCATGAAGGCGCTGGATACTCCAAGGATGTGCTCGACAAGGACCGGGAACGCATTGCGGAGTTCTGTCGATTTTACGGGTACCTGGATGCAGAGGTGGAAAGCCCGGTGGTGAGCTACGACGAGAAGAAGGATACCGTGCGGATTGTCATTCCCATCACCACCGGTCCTCCTTTGAGAGTCGATATCGCATATCCTTTGCACCTGTGGAACTGGGATTGGGTATTCCATTACCTCGATCGAACGAAACTCAACGACATCCTGGATCTGCCGCACACCAGCGCCATCGATCTGCCTGTGCTCGATCAGGGTCGCGACACCATCGCCGCCCATTTCATGGCGCATGGATACCACTTCGCCGATGTGGACCTGGTGGATAAAAGCGATCTGGACGATCCGGTCCAGCGGGTCGTCTACAAGGTGGACCAGGGAACGAAGGTCAGGGTCCGAACCATGACGATGCACGGCGTGGAAAACCTGTCGCAAGAGGATCTGGCCTCGGCGGTTCTGACCCGGCGGAAGCGTCGTTTCGTGATGGATACTCTCCTTCAGGATTTGACGGCGTTGAAAGCACTCTACAACGAGCGTGGTTTCAGTGATGCCGTAATCGCTGAACCGGTGGTCGAATTCAGCGATGATCGGCAATGGGCCGATGTCGTGGTCGCCGTCGAGGAGGGCGTACGGTACCGTATCGGGGAAGTGGTCATCGAAGGCTGCACCGTGTTTGACGAAGCCGAAGCACGGGCGGCGATCCATCTCGCCGGTGAGGAACCCGTGAATCCACAGGCGGTGAACGAGGCGGCGAAGCTGCTTACTCAGATGTACGAGGCCAAGGGATACAAGGATGTGGCCGTCACGACGGAGCTTGCGCCCAGCCAGGCGCCCAATCGCCGGGATGTGGTGGTAAGGATCTCAGAGGGCGCCGCCTACACTTTCGGGAAGGTCATTTATCGCGGATACTTCAAAACCAAGCGCAAGGTGATCGACAGGTACAACAAGGTCCGGGAAGGCAAGCCGTACATGTACGATGTGCTGCTGGAAAGCAACCGGGCGGTATCGAGCCTTGGTTTGTTTCAGAGCGTTCGTTTCCAGCCGGTAAAGTGGGAGGAGGCAGGTACCGCCAGGACCGTCGTCCTGTCTGTGACGGAACGTCCCACAAGCCGCGTGGAATTCGGCCTCGGCTACAATACGGACGAGGGCGTGCGGGGTTTCCTGGATACTTACACCAGCAACCTGGGAGGGTACAACCGCACCGCAGGTTTTTCCCTGCTCAACAGTCAGAAGGAACGGAAACTTCAATTCAGTTTCAAGGAACCATTTTTCGCCAATACCAAGATCAATTTTGTCACCAGGCTGTACAGGCACGACATCGACAAACCGGACATCGAGATTGGCAAGGAAGGCGCCGGAGTCACATGGGAGAAACAGCTCTCCAAGCAACTGAGCGTACTTTTCGGTCTGCGGGTGGAGAGCCAGCGCGTGAATCTGCTCAACCTCGATGAGGACATCGATCCCCGTGATCGCGCCGATCTCCGCGTGGTGGCTCTCGGTCCTTCCGGCATCTATGACACTCGGGACGATCCCCGCATGCCGCGCAAGGGTATCCTGGCGACGCTCACCATGGAATACGCACCGAAGTTTCTCGATTCCGAAGTGGCCTTCCCGCGCTCCACCGGTCAGTTGGCCGGTTTCATCCCACTGTCCGACAACACCGTGTTGGCACTCTCACTGCGCTATGGAGCCGGTTACAAGCTGCCAATCACGGAGAGTTTTTTCACGGGGGGTGCCAAGTCTGTACGTGGTTTCAGATATGAGAGCCTCCATCCACCGGACCTGGAGGACGGTACTCCCGTGCCGGGCAGCAGTCTGGTCATCGGCAATATTGAGCTGCGATACCCATTGCTGTGGGGGCTCCAAGGGGTGCTGTTTCTGGATGGTGGAGGCGTTTGGCGGGAAGTGAGCGATATGGACATCGATGGCTTCCGAGAAACAGCCGGTGCGGGACTCAGGTTCGCCACCCCGATCGGACCTATCGGCATAGATTACGGGTATAAACTGGATCGCAAGTCGGGGGAGACCTCAGGCCGCACCGAGGTCAGCATCGGACACGCCTTCTGACGGCAACCGGCATCTTGCTGAACCCGCCGGTGACGGTGCTGCCGGATCATTCATGCTCGTGTCATCGGTCATGCACGTGTCATTGCCGCGCCAGACGATCGGCTACTTCCGCCAGGACCGACAGATCGTTCACTTCGCGTGGCAGGACGGGAATCTCCACCAGGTGGTCCTGCTGTGGCAGGTGTGCGCTGAAGTCCTCCAGCAACCGGCGTTCCTCGACGAAACGGGCGTGTTGCAATGCGTGAATGGCTTCCAGGTATTCCAGGAGTTCGACGGCGGCTGGATCGCCTGCGGCGTTCTTGGTGGTTTCATCGATGATGCCACCGGCCGCGCCTGGATCGGGGATGACCCTGTTGATGATATGACCCCAAAAGGAAAGCTTCATCATGTCGAGCACCTGTTTGAAATCGTTGACTTCAGCCAGGGAAGGGGCGGTAGGGGTGGCTACCAGGATAAACGCGCAGCGGGTTGAATGAATCAAATCATCGATGTGTGAGGCTCTGGCGCCGAATCCGGCGATCATTTCCTCAAAGTGGGTGAAGAATTCCGCGAGGTCGCGGAGCAGCCCGGCGCCGGTGATACGTTCCAGAATCTTGAAAAGGGTCGCGCCGCCGCTGGAGACAAGCCGCCAGCCGAACTTGCCGGCGCGCATGCCGGGATTGAGGAACAGCTTGAAGAAGGTGCTGTTGCTGACGAAGCTTTTCATACGCAGGGGAGCGCGGAGGAAATCGACGGCATTCCGGCTGGGAGGCGTATCCACCACGATCAGGTCGTAATCGTAGTCAGTGGCGACTTCATACAGTTTTTCAAGAGCCATGTATTCCTGGGAACCGCTCATGGCGTCGCTCAGGTTCCGGTAGATCAGGTTGTGGTAGATACGGTCCCGGATCGCCTCGGTGGGAGCATACCGCGCCACCAGGTCATCCCACGTGGACTTGGCATCGAGCATCATTGCATGCAGCCGCGCCTCCAGGTGGAGTCCGGCTTGTTCGAGATGCTCGCGGGGGATGGGCGCCTGCCGATTGGACAATCCGCTCAAGCCCAGGGCATTGGCCAGCCGCTTGGCCGGATCGATTGTCATGATCAGGGTATTCCTGCCTTGTAGTGCACCCAGTAATGCCAGGGCCGCCGAGACCGTGGTTTTGCCGACTCCGCCGTTGCCGCAGCAGACCAGTACGTCATGCTCCCGGATCATGCGCGATACCGTCGACATGGTCATAGTTCCTCTGCGGTGGATGGTTTCAACAGCCATGCCGCCACCTCCAGCGTGGTGGCCGCCTCATCGTTGGTTTGAAACCGTGGAACGGGAACGACGGTCTGCCCTGATTCCATTAACCGGAAAAGATGCTTTTTTTGCAGCAGGTAACGGGCATAGAACAGGTCGTGGGCCGCGGCCAGGGCTTCGAATCCGGTCCCGGTCAAGCCCGCACGGGGCAGCCTGGTACGCACGGAGTCGTTGGCGGATGGGGTGCGGAGCATGAGCCGGTGAGCATTCGAGAGACCGGAGATTCCCAGGAGATTGTTGGCCACAACGGGGCCGAAGGCGATTCCCAGCCGTTCCCGCACCGCTGTCAGGAATTCGAGGGTCTCGGTCACCGGCAGGTCTTCGGCCAGTGCCACGGGGAGCAGCACCGCTGCCTGGGGATCCTCGAGGAGGATTGTGATGCGATCGAGCAGGCGGCGCAGGGGGCCCACGCCGATGATATTGCGCAGGAGTTCCGGCACCCTGAGCAGGGACAGGGCGTGCCCGGTGGCGGGCGCATCCAGTATCACCATGTCGTATGGTCCATGTCCGTCTTCAGCCTCCTGCTCGGCATACAGCCGCACCTGGTTCAACAGGACCATGTCATGGAGGCCCGGAACGGCATCGATGAAGTTTTTGAACAATTTGCTGCGGATCAAGGTGGTGTAAAGAAAGCGCAGCTTGATGATGGAGACCGCCATGGTTTCCTGGGCCGTGTCCTGGTGGCAGCTCAACCCGTCGATTCTGGTATCGAGGCGGCGCACTTCACCCCGGGAGGGTTGGGCGTTGAACATGGCGGCCATGCGTTCCGCCTCGCCGATTTCCATGACCAGGACGTTCGCGCCCCGTGTTGCCGCGACCCTGGCGACGGCTGCGGCGATCAGGCTCTTGCCCACACCACCCTTGCCGGTGACGATGATCAGCTTCCTTTTGAGCATGTCGAGAAATGGGATGCTCATGTGACGGTCCTCCCGCAACGACCCATGACTATACTTCAGGACAGGTGTGTGCGCCAGATTAAGGCGGGAATGGTTCAGGGCATCGGCAAAGTTTCAGGCCGGCATCCGATTCCGGCGTCCGCTATGCGGTTTGCCCGGTCTGAATCGTCCCCTTTCCGCGC
>JAFGDC010000563.1 GCA_016932295.1 candidate division CSSED10-310 bacterium | reverse complement strand
TCTTCCAGACTAGTTTTCCTTATTCAATGGGATTCCACCAAGCTCCGGTTGACGGTCGTTCCGTCGACCACTGGCACTTCCATGCCCATTTCTATCCACCGCTGCTGCGCTCGGCCGCTGTCAGAAAATTCATGGTGGGCTACGAGATGCTCGGGACGCCGCAGCGTGATGTGACGCCTGAGTGGGCGGCGGCATTGCTCAGAGAACAGAGCGAAACGCACTACCTCGAACGATAGTCGAACGGTCAGAGGGCGATCCGTTTCAGGTCGTGCCCGGCATCGCGCCCGGCGGAAGGCTGCCGGTGACACGCTGCAGGGAAGCAGCCCATCAGGCGGTGCGAGCAGCGACCGTCATTGAGAAGGAGCGAATGGAAGTCAAATAAACACAAACGACACGAAGGAGATGTTCCCAACCACCTCGATAGTTTCCGGTTCGGTCAACACCGACCAGAAGGTGAACGGTCCTGCGGGCGTCAGCGGCAGCGGCAACGTCAAGTCGAGAATCCTCTCCTGCCAGGTTCCCGTCGGCAACGGAAGCTGCCGGTAATCCACCATAAGGTTCCAGCCTGGATAGAAGAAATATTGGCCGTACACATCCAGTGCAATATACAGGTCCACCTGGTGGGGAGTGCCGCCGTTCTCGATCCGGCAATCCAGCCGAAGTGATTGACCGCCATGGTATTCGGCAGCGTTCATAATGAGCCTGAGCGTCACGGCACCGGGTCCCGGCGGCTGGGTTCGGACAGGTGTCGCGCTCGGCACGATCGTGGATTCCGGAGTGGGCGAGGGTGGCAACGGCGTGGGGGACGGCGTGGGGCTGGTGGTCCAGGTCGGCGCCGGGGTGTTCTGGGCATACGTATTTCCGCACAGCTCCACGTCGTCGATGTTCCAGCCGCAATAGGTCCAGCCACTGTCGGTGGGTCCCATGGTCCAGCGCAGATACACCGTTGAACTGCCATCGGCCACCGCGGAAATGTCGTATTCAGCATCGATCCATGCGCCATCATAGATATCACTGATGCCGTTGGTCCATACAGTGGTCCAGACAGTGCCGTTATTGGAAACCTGAACCGTCGCATGGTCATACGCATCGTCTTCCACTCCCAGCCAGCGCTTGAAGCGCAGCGACACGTCCGTGTATTGGCCGCAATCGACAGGCGCGCTGGTAAGCGAGTAGAGGGGCATACTGTTCGTATAATCTCCGTTGAGATTGTATCCATAGACATTGGAGCCGGTGAAGCCTGAAGTGGGATCAGGGCCGCCATATGCGCCGCCCTGGCCGGTGGGTTGTCCGAAAGCCCAGGAACCGCCGGAAATCGTCCATCCGGGATTGTTCATGAATGGTTCGTAAAAAAAAGGGCAGACCGCGATGGCGCTGCTTACCGTCTCCCCGAATCCCATGGTGTTTTCGTAACCCCCGTCCGCGGTCACCGTCACAAGGAAGGTCACCAGGGTATCCTCCGGAGTCTGGGGCAGGGCGCTCAGCACGAAAGGATCGGTGCTGTTGTCGGCCGCGGCTCCCGCGGCGATGGCGCCGTACGAGCTGGAATCATCGATCAACTGAATGTACTGGGAACCCACCAGGCAAGTCAGTTGCGCCTGTACATTGGTACTGGTCTCGAGCCGGAAATTCTGGATGGTCACGATGATATTCACCGTCTCCCCTGGATCTATCACTCCATCGCCATCACCGGCCGCATCATCAATCACATGGGCTGTATACAGGATATCTTCGGCGATCGGTTCCGCCATGGTCGCGGCGGCGCCAACCGCCGCCCTCGTGCATTCACTGGCAAAGGAAATGGTAACCTTGTCCACGGTGTCCTGAGTGGTGTGATAGTATGGATAACCAGGCCAGAAATCCTCGATTCCACAAAAGGCGGGATACCCATTCTGCCAGAAATGGTAATGATCGGAGTAACTCATGGAACCGTCGATGACCTTCAGGCAGGGCAAGGCGCTGTACATGCCGGCGGCATCGAGGAATGCATCCGTGAAATTCGACGATGCCTGGTTGCAGATCACATCCAGATCCTCAGGTGCGGGATCGACCCATCCGATCATGTCATAGTTGATGACACCCCGGATATCCTCACCGGCGATACCGGCCACATCGGCGTATGCCTCGCTGCCGTAAAGTCCTTGCTCCTCGCCGGTGAAGCAGATGAAACGGATGGTGGACCGGAAACGGTACTGGCTGAGAATCTCCGCTGCCAGCAGGACCGCGGTACTGCCGGTGCCGTTGTCATCGGCGCCGGGTGCCACTGGTTCTGCGTTCCAGGGTGAACCGGCGGTGGAATCCAAATGACCACAGATGATGTATATCTGGTCGGGTGTCTCCAATCCGGGCAATTCGCCTATCACGTTCGGCGCCATGGAACTGGTGTGGGTGTGATAGGAGGCATCCAGACCGTAGCTGTCGAACGCGTTGTACACATAGTGCGTCGCATCGGCGCAGCCCTGCGTATACGAATTCCGCGTGGTAAAGCCTACCAGCTCGGTGAGCACCGTGAGATAGTCGGTATCATCGACCTGATCGACCATCGCCTGGATGACCGGATCATAATCCCGGCCGCGCATCACATTTCCACCGGCAACGGATTGCCGAATGTGCTCACGCGGTCGCATGTTCAGACGCATAACCTCGGCCCTGCCCAGCGTGACCGCGCCAAGCGACTCCGTTGGGCAGCTCAACAGGAACACGGAGTCGGCCACGCGTACCAAACTCGCTCCGGACGGCAGCAGCGGCAGGGCATCGTGCAGATCGACGATGAAATAACTGTTCAACTCTTCATATGCGGCAAGCTGACGAGCCGCCCCCAGCCCCACCAGGCTGATTGATATATCACCTTCCGCACGGCAGACGGCATATCGGTCGGTCCGGTATACCACCACCAGATTCCCCGCCGCTTCCATGGATGACCAGGTCTCGAAGGAATCGACCAGCAACAACTCACCACCGACGGCGGCGATGGGAAAACACCACCATGGCGCAAGTAATGCCAACACAATGAACATCTTCTTCATCTTCGATCACCCTTCCTTCACGATTGCAAGGTGCGCTTCGGACACAACCCCGCTGCAGTAACATTTGTATCCTCTATCCCCCTGACCTCCTTTACTCGATAGCGTCAAACAAAGTCAAGCGGGCAACTATTTTTGCAGCTATATCACTCGCCCCCTGTCGACTCGAATCGAATCGATCCCCGGCCGACAGATCCCCGACCAGTTTCGCCTGCCTGGACAGCATGGCAAGCATCCCCTGCTCCAAAGACGTTCCAATCCGGTTCCCTAATCGCTTTGCGAACCTGTTCGCCAGGACATCAATGGGCGCATTGAAAGCGGCTGTGTATGATGGCTCCGGCAATTTCCGGAGCAGCTCCGTTGGGGGTGTGACGAGGTAAATCAGTGAAGCTGCGCACAGGGACTTGTGGGATGCTGCATGCCGGCAGCGAGCGATGAAGCGATCGAGTGCCACCGCCTCGTTTCCAGCCATTCGCAGGTAATCTTTTCCCGACATGACGGTGGCGCCGCCTGCCTGAGCCACTATGGTGGCCACCGTTGATTTTCCTGCGCATGACGGACCCATAAACACAAGAAACAAACGCGCACCTCCCAGTAGTGGTCACATGATGAACGCCATTCTCAGCCTGCACGTCCGCCGCCGGCACTCGTGGATTTCCCGGCTCCCTGCACCCGAACGGACGGCCATGTTGAGATGGATATATATTCATACTATACTGGCTTCTGTCTGGAAACCGTTTCGTTATCGTGAGATGGTACTGCTGAAAAAACGAGATTTCCAGGAGGATACTCATACTGCACCAGGCAGGGAACCGGTCCGATGGAGGTGATCCGCATCATGTCACGCAACTATTCAGTTTTATTGATACTGACGCTGATGGGCGGCACATTGTGCACTGCCTCGGTTGGACCGACCCTTCAGGACGTTCACGGGGATGGTTTCCTGGAGCGCTATGACGGCGGCAGGCTGCTCCATGTGAAAGGCGAACCTCGCACCATCGGGATTCAATACGGCTACCTGCTGGCCGATGAATTAACGGAACTCTTTCCCGTCCTTCGGGAAAAATTCACTGCCATGTATGGGCTTGCCCCGGAGTTGTACTACATCGTCCGCGACCTGATTGTCATCGCCTACACCGCGTATCTACCCGCCGATATCATGGAGGAGTTGCAGGGCATCCTCATCGGCGTGGAGGAACGCCGCGGTCATACTCCGGACTTCGAACTCAGCGATCTCATCATGGTGAACTGCCTCATCGATGCCGCCGCCACCATGGAACTGGCCACCTTCGGTTGCAGCGGCTTCGCAGCCTGGGGACCGCTCACGGAAGCTGGCAAGCTCTTCTCCACCCGCAACATCGACCTGTTCACCGGCTATGGGCTCGAGGATTACACACTTGTGACGATCGTGAAGCAAACGAGTAAGACACCTTTCACCAACGTAGGATTCGTGGGCATGATCGGCAGTATTGCGGGAATGAACGGCAACGGAATGAGTTTTGCGCAGATATGGGGGTACAGCACCGATACGAGCTTTGGGACACCCTGGCCGATCACTGCCAGGAAAATACTCCAGGAAGCAGATGCGATCTCCGATGTGATTCACCTGTTCGAAACCGCTCATCGCACCTATGGATCAAACTTTGTCTTCAGCGATGCGCAACACCTGAACGGCGTATGCCTGGAGACCACCGCCACCTTGTGTCCACACTTCTTCGACGATGATCCCGGCGAGGATCAGGCGACCTACAACGGCGAGTGTTACGCCATCCGCATTCCCTATGCCGTCTTCCGCGCCAGCGTCGTGCTGGATCAGACAGTCCGCAGCATGCAGTACAGTAATAATGGTCCGGATGGGGATCCCCGCACCACCGAAGGCTATATAGTCCGGTACAAGGGACAGGCGGATCGAATACTGGATCTGCGGGACCGCGGCATCCCCATCGATGCCCAGCAGGCCGTACGCATCTCCAGGGAGGTGGCGGCACCCGGCGAATCCATGCTGTGCGTGGCATACGCCAACAGCGACCTGGAATTGTGGGCCGCTTACTCCTCCATCGATGCCGAGGGCATCGTCCACGATGCCTGTGATCAGCCATACCGGCAAATCGATATCGATCACTACCTGCCCACAATACACCTCGATATGACCAGCACCATGCTGCGCACCGGCGATACTCACGAACTGGTGGTCCGCACTGACAACATCGGACATGAAGCAGCATTGGACCTGTATCTCGCCCTGGATACTTCCTTTGGGCTGTTCTACTACCCCACCTTCGGTTCCCGCCCGGAGTCGATCAGAATCACCACCGCACATGGGGAGCGGTCATTTCCCAGAGCCGAGGTGTCCTTCCCCATGACGGCTGAAGTGCCCACCGGCCCCTACACGTGGCTGGCGGCACTCGTGGAGCCGGTGACCGGGCGGCCTGTCGACATTGCAATAGTGGAATTCACCGTCTGGCATTGAGCGGTGGAGTGATCCGTTGGCACGGCCGTGAAGCCCTGGCGCGAAACAACAACTCACCGCCGGAGAGCCGGACGGGAACGACGGGACAGAACCCTACGGACTGAAGACATCATGGATCGCATGCGGTTAGATCCGGGTCAGGTCTCCGCCGGGTTTTTCGGATCGTCAGCCGTGAATCACCGTAACAAGCCAAGGTGGAATATCGTGCTGGTTCCCTCCAGTATCGCCAATGTGCTTCGTTCGATCGATCCATTTTTCAGGGTGTATCTGTACAAGGCGTTCCGCCTGGAGGAGGCAAGATAGATTTCCTTGGCGCCGTCGCGATCGAGATCGGCCAACAGAATCGGGATGACGAACCCGGTAGGACTCGAATCCAGTTGCCGGGGAACCCACCCGCCATCCGCTTCCTTCTTGATGATCCAGAGACCGGTCAACCCGCCGGTCGCCACCAGTTCATCGATTCCATCGCCATCCAGATCACCGTGATCGATATAACGGCAACGTTTGTCGCGCAGGGTCGCGATAACGTCTGCCTTGATCTTTCCGTTCGCGAGCCGGTAACGCATGATCCGCACCGGCGACGATTCGTTGTTCTTTGGAAGCAGGGTAGCATATACATCGACTCGACCACGGTTATCGAGATCAGCCGCCATGATCTCCTTGGCATGAGTATCACTCCATTCATCCAGGGTGGTTGGAGTGTATCCCTCACCGTTCCATGAGTACATGACGATTTTTCCTGCCTGTGAAGCACCCAACCTGTTCGGTTCCGATGGGGTGGCGAAGATTTCAAGGCGGCCATCACCGTCCCAGTCACCCAGTTCGATCTCGTGCACGAAGCAATTGTCGGTCCTGCCCAGTTCGGTCGCCTTCCACTGACCGTCGTTTTGTTCGAGCACCGCGATGATACCCTTGTCATGGGTACCCACCACCAGATCCGCCGCACCGTCCCCATTCACATCTCCAATTTCCAGATCACGGAACCGATCATGCGTTCCTCCGAACGATCGCCGCCACAGTTCCCGGGACTTCCATTCCCCTTGCTCCAGGTGCCAGAACAGCAGTCGCGCATGGTCGCCTGAGATAGTGAGGAATCCCTTGCCAAGTCCTGCCAAATCGCACGCCACGGCCTTGTGGAACACATCCCCCGTGTTGTCCTCAAGCGCTTCTGAGGCAGCGTTGCTACCGTCGTAATGGATCATAACCAGCCTGGCCGGACCCGGTACCTTAGGTGCTCCCTCTCCCTCCTGCTCGATGAACATGGTTTCAGACACAAGAAAGGTTACGTCGCCCGTCGGCTTCTTTATCGATTCCGTCAACCCTGCGGGATCGTGGGTCGCAGCCGTGGCAGCGCACCAGCAAACCACGGCGGCGGCGATGATCAGCCACGCCAGGGTAGATGTTCTGTCCAGATCAGCACGCTTCATTCTGCACCTCCACACAGCACCTTTCAGATAATTCGAACCCACACCGGGCGAGTATAGTAACCGTATCGAATGAGCGTCAACAGGGGGCACGACATGGGCCGCAGGGGCACACGCATTGGCTCCTGGCGGCTAATGACCCAATCGGCCTGGCGATTGTCCGGACAGTACATCCCCTACCGCGGGTTCAAAACGAAAACCCCGCGCCGATCATTATGGGATCCTGATCGTTCAACTTGGTGACGAACAGGTCGACGGACGTACCCGGATACATGAAGGAGACCCCGACGCCGAAGAGAATGTCATCACCTTCATCCGGGAAACCAATACCGGCGCGAAGCGCGATGGGACTCTCCAGTATCTTGAATTCGCCGTACCCGTAGAAGACACTTTCTTCAGCGATATCCACATCCTCGTATTCCACACCGAAGAGGAAAGGACTCTTTGATGGTTGATAGGCGGCGCCGATGCTGAAACTGGACGGCACGCCCACGTCCTCGTCCTCCATGTTGAACCGCGCTCCCAGGTTGAAGCCGGACTTGGATCGATACAGAACGCCGAATTCCGGAACGAACTCCGGACCCACGCTGTTTCCTCCATCATCTCCATCGTGTTTCACGTAATAGACGGAGATATCCATCCCCAATGCCAACTGTACTGGCAGCGGCCGCACCGCGCCGCCGAATCCCAGGTCCCAGGCCTGGTCTTCATCCCCGAATTCAGCACCCATATCGAAGGACAGGGCGAAATTCCGCAGCGGCGCAAACAGCTCGGCACCGATATATCCGACATCGATATCGGTGATATAACCACCGACCAGTTTGATCTGGTAATTACCCGCCATGGCTATGCTGGCTGGGTTGTAGTTCAGATCCGCCAACCCACCGATGGGCACCACCGCCACACCGGCGCCGGCAAAACCGCCGCGACGGGCGTTGCGAGGTCCCAGATCCGCCATGAAGAAAGCCCGGCAGGTCAAACCACCTGACAACACCAACGAAACAACCACCATCACCAGATGCCGCATGAAATCCTCCCTGGTCCAGGCTGATGTACATCCACGGATAACGCTTGCACAAACGCTTATCATGATACCTCCCGGCATACGCCTGTCAATGCGTTCCGACCGGTCCCTCAGGGCATCGGCAAAGTTTCAGGCCGGCATCCGATTCCGGCGTCCGCTATGCGGTTTGCCCGGTCTGAATCGTCCCCTTTCCGCGC
>JAFGDC010000562.1 GCA_016932295.1 candidate division CSSED10-310 bacterium | reverse complement strand
GCTGCGCCGGGTCAATTCCCCCCACTCCCGCGCCGCGGGTGGCAGGGTGGAGACCCGATCGAGCAAGTCACGCCATTCCGTTATCAGCGTCATGCCATCACCACTACTGCGGTCTGAGCGTCTGGCCGTTGGCGGCCAGGGAATACCTGGAAAAATGGCTGATTGGACCGGTGAAGGTCCTGGCGGCCGGATCGTGGATCATGTGTGAGGCCAACTCCCAGGCCCCGGTCGCCTCGTTGAAATACATCAGGTCAAGGGAATCGGGCATGATGGGTCCCATGTCACAGTAAGACAGGACAAGTGTGGCGGGAGGGTCGAAAGTGGTGCCCGAGGGACCGAATTCGTAGATATGCTTGAGAATGTTACCGTACCCCCAGCCCTGCACCATATACGTACGCGCCCAAAGGAGTGCGCTCTGATCGATGCTGAGCGGCGGCACGAGCAGGCGGCCCTGGTGAAAGTTCAGGGTACCACCGGTTGCGCGGTCAATGAACGTCTCGACATAACGACTGGCCATTCCGAAACCGCCACGAGACACTTCAGACCCGATAGCAGACCCAGTCCCGATACCACGGCCATCCATCCCGGCAAGCATCGCGGCCGACGGCTCACCCATCTCGGGCGCCGTGGGCGATGCTCCCCTGTCACATCCGGCGACTATCGTCAGACCAAGCAACAGCACCCAACCCGCCAAGCCGGTCCCATGGCTCCTTTGTAGCATCATCCGCATGCCTCCCATGCCGTACCTCCTTCACCTCTGCAACATACATATTTTAAGCAATTTTCATGCCACAAGGAGGCATGCTGGTTGAAATTTTCCATTACATCTTCCCTGCGGGCAGCCACCGCGATTCATGTTTTCTCCTCTTCACCCGCCAACTTGCGTGCCAGCCTGGTCCGGGAGATACCGAGATACCGTGCCGCCTGGCTTTGATTGCCATCGCACTTCGCCAGGACCCGGCGGACCACGAGGCGATCGATCGATTCCAGCGGCACGCCTTCATCCGGCAGGAGGATCTGCAAGGAATCCACCCCGCCATTGTTGGCCGAAACCGTCGGCACTGCAGCGGGAACGCACTCCTGAAATGAATCCGGAAGGTGTGTCGGCAGAATTCTGCCCCGCCCCGCCATGACCGCCGAGCGCTCCACGATGTGTTTCAATTCCCTGACATTGCCGGGCCAGGAGTAACCGGCGAGCAGGTTGATGGTGGATGGGTGGAAACCCGGGATAGAAAGGTTGTAGCGGCTCGAGAACGCTGATAAAAAGTGGTCGGCCAGTAGTGGAATGTCAGCACGGCGTTCCCTGAGCGCCGGAATGGTGATGGAGAAGACATTGAGACGGTAGTACAGATCTGGTCGGAAGCGGCCGTCCCGGATCGCATCGGCGAGATTCGCGTTGGTTCCCGTTATCACCTTGATATCCACTGCCACCGAGTGCTCCCCACCGATCCGCCGGAAGGTTTTTTCCTCGACGATTTTGAGGATTTTGTTCTGCAGGTGCAGTGACATCGAGCCTATTTCATCGAGAAACAAGGTTCCCCCGTGAGCCAATTCAAAAAAACCTTTCTTGGTTCGTCTGGCATCGGTGAAGGCACCCCTTTCATGACCGAGCATCTCCGCTTCCATCAGGCTTTCCGGGATGGCGGCGCAGTTCACCTCGACAAATGGTCCGGCGGCGCGACCTGAACGCTGGTGGATATACCTGGCGACCATTTCCTTGCCTGTTCCGGTTTCACCCTGCAGCAACACCGTCAGGTCGGAAAAACCGGCGGCCTGGTCAGCCAGTTCGCGGATGCTCACCATGGCGGGACTCTCCCCGATGAGGTCAGGGAGTGATACGGCCGGGACTCCGGACGAATCCGCATGAAGCGCGGCCAGGTGGTCCTCGTACTGCCGAATGACCCAATCGTGGATCAGTGCTCCATCACGATCCAGGTCGAAGACCTCGGCAAATCCACGGCGTACCAGCCGGACGATCGAGGCAGTGGTCAATCCACGCCCGATGATGGCCACCTTACTCCCACCGGTGGCAATCCGGTCCGGCAGGGAATCGAATGTCGATCCGCCGGTCTGAACCAGGAACAGGTTCGCGGCGAACAGGTCCAATTCGATCCCCAATGGACGATGCGCTACCAGTACATCACCATCCACGGGAATGAATCCGCGGATATCCTCCCACTCCTTGGGAGCAGCCTGCACCAGTATCTTGAACGGCCGCCGGGACACGCGCAATGGACCTCCTTACACCTCGAACCAAAGGTTACCCTACTGATGAGATAAAGGAAAAGCATGTCAAAAAACAAGAAAAAGGAGCCCCGAGAGGCTCCTTTCCAATGACGTTCGGCAGGTTTATTCGTCGCCACCCTGATGGCGGAGTTGGAACTGCAGTGGATCACCAGAACCGGTGGCTTCCAGTTCGAACGTTACGATGGTCTCGACGCCGTCCTCGATCAGCACGAGTTCCTCGTCACGGCCGGCCATGCGCTTGCGGGCAATGGCCGTCCATTCGCCGGCGGGAACGTCCTCGATGTAAAACTCACCGTATTCGTCGGTCGTATCGGAATAGAGATGCGTGCCATGAGGGCCGCTGCCTGAACCCATCAACGGTTCATCATTGCAGATCCGCACGAATACGAGAGCGCCTTCCACCGGCTCACCGGTATCCAGATTCACCACTGTGCCGCTGAGGATGCCGAACTCCTCGCCGGCGAAACCGATCGCCGAGAAACCCGCGATCATCAAGCCGATAACCAAACCCATCAATACCTTTCTCATCACTTCCTCCTGTGATTCCGAGTTGCTTTCCACCGCGTTCATCCGCGGTGATTACTTATAGGAGCAATTCCCGTGCCAGATCTGTAACTTGTTATATTATAAGTCTTTTAGTGCCACGCCAGCGGCTACGAAGTTGTTCCTCGGCCTGGCACGCCGCCGCTAAAACCTCATCGTTAAGGCATTGAACAATTGCCACACAACGTTTTCCACCGAAACGACATGACTGCGGTGAAACGCTGCAATCGTCACTACAAACTCGGTTCATTGCAGCGAAATGAGTCACTCCGTATGTTTCGTGCGGGGTATCCAAGCAATGGAATACCGGCGGTCCATGACGGCATTGTGGCGCGAATCCGTGGTTGAAGGTATGTTCACTCGGGTGATAACGACCGGCAATGCTGCACCGATGCCTGCCTGTCTGGTTCGCGGTCCGGTTGAGCCGGCGTTTCAGTCGCACCGGGTCTCCGATTGTCAATCGTGCATTTCCAACTGTTTGAGCCGATAAGTCAGCATATGGGGACAGCAACCACAACCGCCCGGGCGGGGTTTTCGGTCCTTTTTGGCGCTGAGATCAGTCCTGCAACGTTTCCCGACCCATGGCGATCTCGTTGAGGATCCGGCGGCCGCCGGCACCGCACTTCCTCTTCCCCGACTCCCACTCGTCCCAAAAATGCCACAGCTCCGGATACCGGAAGATGAACCGTTCCAGGTATCTGGCGAACCGCGCCATGGCCGCGGCCTGTGAGGCCTCGTCCGTGATCGCCTCGAACGGCCGGCCGATCACGAGTTTCCAATACCCGTTGCGTTCCGACACGATGAAAGCCGGCAGCAGCGGCGCCCCGGTCAACTGTGACAGGTTGAACGGTCCTTCCGGGAATACCATGGCGGCATCCAGGAAGGGCAGTTCGCGCCCCGCTCCCAGCTTCACGCCGCCCCCGGCGCCGTCCCCGGTCACCAGCACCACGTTGTTCTCGCCGAGATGCCTCAGCACCGGCCGCATGAACCTGTCCGCCGGATGGATTACCGCCGGCAGCAGATCTTCCAGTTGCACCCGCAGGCGGAAGGCCACCAGTCGGCCCACGGCGCTCAGGTTGGCGGCCGATGGATAGCCGATCTGCAGCAGCCTGAAGCCGGCCGCGGCCAGCGGAAACAGTTTCATCTGGATGGGACCGAAATGAGGGTGCACGATGATCGCGCCCCGGCCAGCCGCCAGGGCCGACCGCAGATGCTCCAGTCCCTGCGTGCGCATAAACCGCGCCGCTGCCGCCGGCCGTCGCCAGCGGGGGAACAGGAAAATCTGGAGCCGGTCCACATAGTGATTCATATAATACCGCCGCGCCGCGCCCGTCCGTTGCTCTTCCGGCAGAATATCCACGGGCAGCACTGCCATGGCGGACTCGATGCGGTCGCGTCCGCCGGCATACCAATGCAGCAGTCCCATCAGCCGGAAGATTGCGATGCTCAGCGACGCCGGCAGGATACCAACCAAGTAGCGGAACGGATACCAGATGATCAACCGGGCCAGGTCGCGGCCGAGGCTCTCCACCGGCGTCATGTTCCCATCTCCCGCATGGTTACTCCCGCGCTCATGGCAGATAATGCCGGTTGATTTCGCGGGGGATCCGGTAGTAGCAACCGTACCTGATCACCTGCAGGGCCGCTTTCACGGTGTCCAGCCAGGAGCGTTTGCGCAGCGCGGCGAAGGGCGCCGCCACGGCGATGCACCCCAGTCCCATGACCACCATGCAGACCCTGATGAACATCGTGTACCGCCAGCCGTGATTCTTCAGGTAAAATTTCATCAGGCTGGCGTAGAACTCTTCACCGATTTTATCCCTCTGCCGCACCGAGCAGCCGCCGTAATGGACGATGCGGGCGGCCGGCACATAGTATATTTTCCAGCCATTCCGCTTGATCCGGTAGCAAAGATCCACGTCCTCGAAGAACATATGGAAGTTCTCGTCGAATCCGCCAAGGGTCTCGATGACGCTTCGCCGCACCATCATGGCTGCACCCATGGGCTGATCCACCTCGCGCAGCGACTCGTGATGCCAGGTGAACATGCGGTACCGGTTGTACAGCGCGCTCATGCAGGGCAGCCAGTTGAGATCGTGGTTCTCGGTGAAGGCGGTGAGTGCGCTGGGGAACGTACGCAGCGAGTACTGAAGGGTACGGTCGGCGTTGAGCATCTTGCCGCCGATAGCGCCGGCTTCCGGATGCTGCACCAGGAACTTCACCATGTTCTCGATAGCGCCGGGCAGGGCGACGATGTCAGGATTGAGGATCAGGATGAAGGGCGCTCTAGCGAGGCTGATGGCTTGGTTGTTGGCCATGCCGAAGCCGCGGTTCTGTTCATTGCGGATCAGGCAGACGCGGGAAAACTCGTCCGCCACCATATCGGCGGAGCCGTCCCGCGAACAATTGTCCACCACGAACACTTCCGCCTTCAACTCACCCAGCGTGTCCTTGATCGACCGCAGGCATTCCCGGAGCAACTCCCTGGTATTCCAGTTGACGATACAGATTGCAAGGTCCGGTCTGATCCTGGTCTCGTTCAGCGGCACGATCATGGTTTCCGCCCCCGCAGCCGGCTCCAGATGGTGGTCTTGGCATCCTCATTATCACCGGTGGAGTAACAATCCGGGAGCCTGAGCCAGTAAGTGCGCAGTGCCAGGCACCCACCGCTCAGGCGCCCGTCCACCAGCAGCCGGCTGCCCTCGGGGCGATCCTCCGGCGCATGCAGCAATCCCCATTCCATGGCCTCGTTGGTTCGCCGCAACTCGAGGAAAAGGATATACCGTCGCCGGCCGGAATCAGACAGGGGAGCAAAACGGAAGGTTATCCATCGATGGTCTTCGGACGCCCCGACGATGCGTTGTTCTTCGTACTGGATCTTGTCCGGCGATTCCTGGGTGGCCAGCCGCAGATGCAGCCAGCCGGAACCGCCGGCGGAAACCAGCAGGTCGATCCGGCAGAGCCGCTCGCGGCCGCCCATGAAGCGCTGTTCCACCATGCACCGCTCCTGGCCCGTTCCCACCAGCGCGGTTCCCGTTTCCTGGACGACATCTGCGCATTCCACCACCAGGTGAGCACACCCCTGATCACCGCTTGATTCGCAACGGCGCGGCGCTTTGAGGAATTCGTCGAGCGGCGCCACTGCCTGCCGCCAAAGCAGCTCTGGTCTGTAATCCCTTACAGCCGCGGCCATGGTTTTCAACTCTTCTCCACCAGCGGACAGGCGGCGGACGGCAGCGGCCACGGCTCCGGCATCCGCAACCGGCACCGTCAGACCCATACCACGATCGCGGATCACCTCAGCCAGGGCATCTCCCTCGGTGGTGAGCACCGGCAGGCCGGCCCAGAAATAATCAAGGAGCCTGGTGCGATAGGCGAAACGGGTTTCGATATCGGGGAAATGAAGGCTCACGCCGAGATCCGCCTCCAGCAGGTAGCCGCCGCGCTCTTCATACGGCGCCCAGTCACCGAAAAACACCTGCCGGTCGAGAAGCCCCAGCCGTCCGGCGTGGTCCATGGCTTCGCGGGTGCGCTCCATGAGCGGCATGAGCGGATTGGGATGCGCCGTGCCCATGAAGTACAGTTTCACGCGGGGAAGCTCCGCCGTAACTTCCGCCATGGCATCCAACAGGGTGACTGGATCGAACCAGTTCCAGATGCCGCCGCCCCAAATCATGAGAAAATCAGTCGCGGCGATCCGGCGCCGGCCATCCACGGCCACGCCCCGCAGCACCGGCCGGCGGGAGGGGAGCGGCGGATCGCCGATACCGAAGGGGACTACGCCGACGAAGCGTTCGAACAGGGGGTCCTCACCGTGCAGGGTGGGGGTCAAACGCCCCGCGGCGGCCAGCATGCCCAGCCAGAAATCCCGCTGCCTTTGGGAAGCGCAGATGAAGTAGTCGCCGCGGCAAAGCTTGGCCATCAGCCGGGACAGATCATCGCCGCAATGTGCATCCATGCACCCGGCGGTCTCGCCGCACCAGAAGCGCAGGTTGGAAAGGATAAAAGGATCGTAGAGGTCCACCACCATCGGTACGGCGACGGGTGCCGAACAGATGAGCGAACCAGGCAGAACGACTGCATCGAAACGGTTGAGCAGGTCGGCGGAAGGCTCGTTGCGGAAGGTGACGAGCCGGAGATCACGAATCTTCTCGTCTGGCTTCACCGGTGTCGCCACGGTCACGCTGTGATTCGCCGACAGCGCCCGGGCCATTTCGAGACAGCGGATTGCCGGACCGGCCATCCGCCTGCCGATCACATCGCCGCTCACGACCAGGACCTTGCTCATTCATTACCTCCGCATGGTCAAGAATGTAACAGCAGCGGCGGCTGATGGGAAGCATCGAGGATGACCGGCATAGATGGTTCCGGTGCTCCTGCCGGACGATTCCTGTCCGGAAAGGCGGCGACCGGTCGCCGGACGCTCAGATGCGGCGACGGAGTGCCGGATTGCCCGTTTCAGCTCTTGGCGCCACTGGAAACGGCGACTGACCCTCAGTCCCGGTCCATGTTCCAGGTTATCCTGCCCTTGGGTGTGTACCATTTCCGCACCGTCACCCGCAGGCGGCCGGCCCGAACGCTGGGATCCTCGCCCGCCAGCCGTTCCACCGTCTCCAGGGACATCTCGCCGGGAAAGATGACGAAGCCGCGGAGAGGGTCGCCCGGCTCGGCGGCGAATGGTCCCTCGGTCAGGGTCGCACCGCGCCGACGCAGTTCTTGGAGATGGGCGATGTGCGCATCCTGCAGTTGCGCGAGTCCCTCTTCGTCCAAACCGGTGGCCTCGGGGCCGCTCTCCAGAAACACGATGAAATAGGTCTCAAAGTCCATGATACCCGCTCCTTCCAGAGTCCGTCGCGCCGATACGGCGGAGGCCCGGGGGTTCATGATACGGTGTCCATACCCGCCGCTCAAGGCCCATGTCTTTCGATACGAGGTTCCCGGGAAGACCACCCGCGGGCATTTGGTTTTTTTAAACATTCCATTCCAGACATGGTCTGTTTCATCCTCGCGCGCGGGACACCCTTCCGAGGGTTACACCGGGCGCCGGCACGGGGCGCCGCCGTCCGTTCAGGGAACATCTGGATGCGCCAGAGTGGAATAGGTATACTCAATCCATGTGGTAAAAAATTTCGTGTAGTCACTTTTCAAAAGGTGGAATATGACGATGAAGACTGTATGCA
Source organism: candidate division CSSED10-310 bacterium (assembly GCA_016932295.1). The sequence continues at coordinate 8,479 of JAFGDC010000562.1, read as the reverse complement.
TGGTTTGTCTTGTCCTTGGCGTATTTGTTTCGATACCGACGTCGGGGCTGACCGGCACCGGCAACCGCTATGAAGGGTTGCGCACAGATCCGACCGGCGGCACCGGAGGCGGCCCCATCGATGGCTATCTGAAGGTAACGGTGATCGATTCCGTCACCCTGGCGCCGGTGTCAGGAGTCTTTGTCATGGCCGGCGGCGGCGCGGGCAGCCCATTCCCGGACAATTACGGGATGACCAACGGCATTGGTGTGATCGAATTCGACCACCCGCAATGCCAGGGACCGCTCGCGGTCACCGCGGGGATGTCCGGTTACGAATATTTCACCCTACTGGCAGTTGATGCCGATGACCTTGTGATCCCCCTGCAGGCGTTTCCCCAGACGCCGGTGGCTTACCAGATCGGAGATAATGTCACCGGCTGCGACGTGGACAACGGTGTTCTGCATTACGGAGACGGTTGGGTGGACATGGCGCTCGTGAGCCGCTCGGTGTCGTTGGAATTCGTCCTCACCTTCGACATCGCGGCGCTGATGGGTCCCAACGAAACCATGACGGTGCTGGGCCAGGAGGTTGAGGTGCCCAGCAACATCTTCATACCGCAGCAATGGGAATTGTTCGTGGAAATCAATAAAAACCACTACTACCTGAATCTCGAACCAGGTTTTCACACCATTCATGCCATCTCCGGCCGGGTATCCATGACCGACCTGCTGGATTTCGTGAACAACGGGGGTGAGCTGTACGAAATGATTCCCCTGCTGAACTGGCGGGAGATAGACATTCTCGACGTGACCGTCGTGGGCGACACGAACGCGGCGGACCTGACGGTGGATCCCGATCTTGGCGCGACGGTGACCATCGACCTGGACAATATCCCCGACGACTCGGCGGCCTATTGCCTATCGCTTGGTGATCTGGACAATCTCCACGGCATGGGACGGGTGATCATGCAGGGTGTCAACGTGCTGGCCTGCGAATCCGGATCAGGACTTTGCAACGGAAGCATCCAGTTGACCACCGTGGCGGCCGCGGGCGAGTTCGCCGGCATGGGGTACCTGTCAGCCGCGGCGGTCATCGACAACAACAGCAGCAAAACCATCGTTCTGTTGGATCGCCAAACCCATTCCCGCACCTATACCAGCGACTTCAGCGAGCTATTTTCACAGCTCAACCTGACCTATCAGAACGGCACCTATGGCTGGAACGACGTGGAGAATATCGGCAACGGAAGTCCGCCGGTGGATCTGAACATGATGCGACTGCGGGATCAGAGCGGGGATTACAGTATCTGGCGAATTTACACACCGGGCGGCGGCACCAGCGCTGTACTGCCGTCGCTGCCGCCGGGCGCTCCCAATGGTCCGTCGCCGGGGGTCACCTACACGTGGGAGCATTCCTCCCTGGCCCTGGCGTACGAGCTTGGCGGCTTCGATTACAACGATTTCGCCTTCAGCGACATCCTCGACCACGCATCTCAGATGAGTTACGACCAGATGAACGTGACCATGCCCTACCCCACTCCGACACCGACCACCACTCCCACCGCCATCACTCCAACATCCACTCCCACCCGCACCCCCACCACCAGCCCGACCGGTCAGCCGACACGGACACCCACGCGGACACCCACCGCAACACTCTCGCACACGCCGTCACACACACCGTCGCACACACCGTCGCACACTCCAACCTCTTTTTTCACCACGACTCCTTATGACACACCCACGCCCACCTCGACGCCAACCCCGGCGCCGGTGCCGGCCGCAGGTCCTGCCGGCTTGGTGCTGGTGGCGGCGATCCTGACGTTGGCACTGCGTCGGAGGTCTTGAGCCGGGGGTGAGCGGGGAAGGCGGGACACCGGCGTGGCGTGAGGCATACATGAGCGCCGCGCAGGAGTGTGGGATGAAAAAACGAATGCATCCCGGGATGGAGATTGGACTTGGGTCCACCCGCCATTATTGACAATCGCCTCTCGTCGCGGATAGAGTGCCAAGGAAAAATCAATCGCGTGGAACCTTCACCGTGACATTATTGCACAGTGCGTTAGGCCTGGCACGAACAGGAGCAGAAGGATCATGACAAGACAATTGGTATTAGGAGACGAGGCGGTAGCCCTCGCCGCGGTGCACGCCGGCATCAGCGGCGCCTATTCGTATCCGGGGACGCCCGCCACCGAAATCTTTGAGTCAGTCCACAAGATGGCCAGGAAGCATGACATTCATGCGGTGTGGTCAACCAACGAGAAAGTGGCCATGGAGGAGGCGCTGGGCATGTCCTATGCGGGCAAGCGCGCGATCGTCTCCATGAAGCACGTGGGGTTGAACGTGGCGGCCGATCCGTTCATGAATTCCGGCAACACCGGCGCCAACGGCGGCATCGTGGTGGCGGTGGCTGACGATCCCGGCATGCACTCCTCGCAGAACGAGCAGGACACCCGCTATTACGGGCAGTTTGCGCAGATACCCGTGTTCGAACCCTCCACGCAGCAGGAGGCGTATGATCTCACCAGGCTCGCCTTCGAATTTTCGGAACGATACCAGATCCCGGTGCTGCTTCGGCTGGTGACCAGGCTGTCCCACAGCCGCGCGGACATCACCGTCAGCGAGCCGCGGCCGCAGAACGAGGCCAAGTGGCCCGAGAACCTGTCCTCCTGGACGCTGCTGCCCTCCAATGCCCGGATCGCCCTGAAGGAATTGGTGGCCAAGCAGGAGCATTTTCTGCGATTGTCGGAGGAGAGCGACTACAATCGATTGGTGCTGAATCCGAACAACAAGAAGCTCGGTGTGATCGCCTCGGGTATTGCCTACAATTACGTGATGGAGAGCCTTTCCGGCGAAGATGCGCCATCGATTCTGAAGATTTCCATCTATCCGCTGCCCGTGGAGAAGATCCGGAAGCTGGTGGATCACGTGGCTGGAATCCTTGTCATCGAGGATGGATATCCTTTCATCGAGAGTCAATTGAAGGGCATGTTCGGGATACCGGGCACGCAGATTTTCGGCCGGTTATCCGGGCACTTGCCGCGCACGGGGGAAATGAATCCCGACCTGGTATGGGAGGCTTTGGGCAACGATCCACGGCCCAACGTCAGCAAACCATCGGAGGTGATCGCCAGCCGGCCGCCGTCGTTATGTGTCGGCTGCCCGCACATCGATTCGTACAAGGCACTGAACGAGGCGTTGTCGGTGTACCGGGAACCCAAGGTGTTCGCCGACATCGGTTGTTACACGCTCGGGTTTTATCCGCCCTACAACGCCATTCACTCCTGTGTGGACATGGGCGCCAGTGTCGGCATGGCGGTGGGCGCCGCCCATGCCGGGGTAACGCCGGCGGTGGCGGCCATCGGCGATTCCACCTTTTCCCATTCCGGCATCACGCCGCTCATCGATGCCATCAAGCAGGATGTCCCCGTCACGGTGGTGATTCTGGACAACAGCACCGTCGCCATGACCGGCTTCCAGCCGACGCAGAAGACCGGCAACGCGTTGCATGACATGCTGGTGGGCCTGGGCGCCGATCCCGGGCACATCAAGATTATCGAGCCGCTTCCACGCAATCATGACGAGAACGTGCGCATCATCCGCAAAGAACTGGCGCATGGCGGTTTGTCCATCATCCTGGCGCAACGGCTCTGCGTGCAGATCGCCAGACGGCACAGCAAGTAAGGAGGACGCAATGAAACTGGACATCATCTTGGCAGGAGTCGGTGGTCAGGGCATCCTCTCCATCGCGTTCGTGATCGACAACGCGGCCATGAAGAAGGGACTGCGCTTCAAGCAAGCCGAGGTGCACGGCATGTCCCAGCGGGGCGGCGCCGTTCAGTCGCACCTGCGGATCTCCGACGAGATCATCCACAGTGACCTGATTCCTCTGGGCAAGGCCGACCTGGTGCTGGGAGTGGAGCCCATGGAAGCGCTCCGTTATGTTCATTACCTCAAACCGGACGGTTGGCTGGTGACGAGCAGTACGCCCTTCGTCAATATCCCCAATTATCCAGAGCATGAAAAGATCCTGGAGCAGATCGAATTGCTGCCCAACCACGTTACCATCGACAGCGCGGCACTGGCCAAACACGCCGGCAACCGCCGCGCGGAGAACATGGTCATGGTCGGCGCCGCCATGCCGCTCATGCCATTCTCCTCGGAGGACGTGGAAGAATTCATCGTGCACCTCTTCAAGTCAAAGGGGGACAAGATTGTCGCCGTCAACCTTGCCGCCTTCAATGCCGGCAGGTCAGCCAGCGAATTCTACCGGCGCTGCCTGGAAACCGGCATGACTCCCGCCCAGACGCGATTATTGAGTTCCCGCCTCGATCTCACTTCCATCGAGGCCGGTGTTGAAACGGCCTGGGCCGAGTTGTTCACCGGCATGGGCGGGGCGCTGCGGGTGGCGCTGGAGGAGATGAAGGAGTTGATTCCCGGCAACCGGGAAACCGTCGATGTGATCACCAAGGCGGTGAAAGAAGGCGTAGAAGAGCTTAAACAGATCTTCGGCCATTGACCACTCATCAAGAGGAGTTCAGGGCGTCGATGGACGCTGACGGGCGAATCCAGAAAAAGTGCGACATGAGGGATTCCACTGTATCGCGGGGTTCCTGTTCAATCATGGAAGCCGTTAAGAGAGTGGGCGATCATGGCAGGCCGGAGACTGCCGGAGCTGACCCGCAAGGGTTGATGTTGATGAACGCGAGATCACGCCCGGCAGCCGGTCCTCGTACTGGCCTGGAGATGCCGGTGGGAAAGGTGAACGAAGTATCTCTTTACGCACGAGGGGCGCTTTATCTGCGAATATCTACTTGTGAGGTGCACGAATGAGCTGCGGAATGGACTCGCTCGACAGGATTCTGGAGGCGGCCGCCGGCGAGAACCGCACGGCGCTGTATGAACACCAAGTATATGGAATGCTCGCTGAGTTAGGGATCAAAGTATTGACCACCCGACTCCTGCCTGTCTCCGGAGCGCCGCCTGGAATGCTGCGTGAAGCATGCGGAGGGATGGCCGGTGATCGGGTGGTGCTGAAGGCCGTCCACCCGTACCTGGCGCACAAATCCGACGTGGGCGGCGTGCGGATCGCAGCCAACGAGCCGGATGCCGTGGGCGCCGCTCTTGCCGCCATGCTGGCCGAGATGCCGGCCGCCTACCGGCGCATGCTGGAGGCGGACGCACCCTGCCCGGAAGCCTATCAAGGAGTGACCGGCGAAGCGCTGGAAAGGGCGTTCCGTGATGATCTCAGGGGCGTGCTCATGGTGGAATTCGCCGGCGGCGATCAGCTATCCCTGGGCGGTGAAATTTTCATGGGCCTGCGCTGGACAAGAGAATTCGGCTACATCATCACCGCCGGCGCCGGCGGCGTGGATACCGAACTCCTGGCCGGCGCCATGGAGAAACCCCGGGGCGTCACGATCGTCTCCGCCCATCTCACCACTCCCGGGCAGTTCCTGAACCTGTTCTCACAGACGATCATCTTCCAGAAAGCCACCGGTCGCACCAGGTATCAGAAACGCCTGGTCCGGGACGAGCAATTCATCGACCTGTACCGGGCATTCCAGACCCTTGCCAGACACTTCGATCAGAGTTCCGACAACTGTTGTATCAAGGAATTCGAGGTGAATCCCTTCATCGTTTCCGGGGGCGAACTGGTGGCGGTGGACGGTTTGTGCAGGTTCGGTGATCTACCACCCGTCCTGACCCCCAGGCCGGTGCATAAGATCCGGAACCTGTTGGAACCGGAAAGCATCGTGGTGTACGGCGTGTCGGGCAAAAGCATGAACGTCGGGCGCATCATCTTGAAGAACATCCTCAACGAGGGCTTCCCCCCGGACCGGGTGGCGATCATCAAACCCGGCGGCGATGCCATCGACGGCGTCACCTGCTACGATTCCATCGCGGCGGTGCCGTTCCGGGTGGACATGGGAGTGCTGGCGGTGTCAGCCCCCCAGGTGCCGGAGATTGTCGAGGAGATCTGCGCCCTGAAGAAAGTGGAATCACTCATCCTGATTCCCGGCGGGATGGCGGAAAAAGCGGGAGGAGAATCGCTTGAGGAAAGAATCAGGGTAGCGGTGGACAGTGTCAGGAGCACCGAGTGGGGCGGTCCGGTACTGAACGGTGGCAACTGCCTGGGCATTCAATCACGGCCCGGCAGGTACGACACGCTGTTCATCCCGAAAAACAAGCTGCCCAATCCAAAAGTACCGGTTGGCAAAGTGGCGTTCCTGTCCCAGAGCGGAGCGTTCCTCATCACCAGAATCAGCGGCCTGGAACGGTTCAATCCGGTGTTTTCCATTTCCACCGGCAACCAGATCGATCTGACGGTGGCGGATTACCTGAACTACTTTGTCGATGACGAGCGGATAGAGGTGATCGCGGTCTATCTGGAAGGTTTCAAGCCACTGGACGGACTGGATTGCGCCAGGCTGGCCAGGAAGGCCGTCGCGGCAGGCAAGGATGTCATTTTTTACAAGGCCGGGCGCACCCCCGAAGGACGCCGGGCCACTTCCGGCCACACCGCGTCCATCGCCGGCGACTACGCGGTGTGCGAAGCCGTCATGAAGGCTGCAGGCGTCATGGTGGCCAACACTTTCACTGAGTTCAGCTCGCTCATCAGGGTGGCCGCCTGCCTGCGTGGACGCCCTATCAACGGGATGCGGGTCGCCGCCATGAGCAACGCCGGTTTCGAGACGGTGGGCATCGCCGACAGCATCAAAGGCATCGACTACCGGTTCACCTTCGCACAACTCGCAAACACCACCAGGACCCGCCTGCAGGAAGCAATGGCGAGCAGCCGCGCCGATGCGCTCATCGATATTCGCAATCCCCTTGATGTAACGGCCACCGCCTCGGATGCATTGTACAAGGAAGCCATCGAGGCGCTGCTGGACGATCCCGGCGTGGATCACCTGGTGGTGGGTATCGTGCCGCTCTCACCCACCATCGCAACATTGGCCGCCAATGATCGCCCCAACATGCTCATCACTTCCGAAACCTCCATCACCGCCCATGTCCCCAGGATCTTCTCCAGCACGAAAAAGTCGATGGTAGTGGTGGTGGACAGCGGTTCATTGTTCAATCCCATGGCGGATGCCATGGAATCAAAAGGCGTGCCGGTCTTCCGGTCGTCGGATATCGCCATGCGCATCCTGGGTCGTTATGCCAGTTGCAAGCTGGCGCAGCAGAAGGAGTGATCCCGCCATGGGTGACATGATCCTGAGTATCAATCCCGGCGGCGGTTCCACCAAGATCGGACTGTTCAGACTGGCAGCGGCCGGTCAGGTGGAGGAAGACTGGACGGAGAATATCCGGCACGGCTACCAGGAGCTTGATCGATTTCCATCGACAGTGGCCCAGGAGGAATTTCGTCGCGATGCGGTGCTGGCCGCCTGCGGGGCTCATGACCTGCCGCGTGATCGCCTCGCGTCGGTTGCCGGCCGCGGCGGACCGCTGGCACCCATGCCGGGTGGGGTGTACGAGGTTTCGGAGATCATGCTCCGGCATATCCGCGCCGGCAGAGTGCAGGCCGATCACCCCAGCCTGCTGGGCGCGCTGCTGGCCCATCAACTGGCGGTGCCGTTGGGGATCCCCGCGTACATCGTGGATCCTGTGAGCACCGACGAATTGCTGCCGGAAGCCCGCCTGAGCGGCATGCCCGGTATTGACCGGGTCAGCCTGACCCATGCGCTCAATATAAAATCCATGTGCCGGGCGGCGGCGCGCCGGTTGGGCAAAGCCTATGAAGAACTCAGTCTGGTGGGTGTGCACCTGGGAAGCGGGGCATCGGTCACCAGTCATCACCACGGGCGCATGATAGATCTGAACGACTCCGCCAGCGAGGGTCCGTTCGGCACACAGCGCAGCGGGGGATTGCCGACCAGGGCCTTGCTGAAATGGGCCATGGCCGGCGGGATACCGGAGAGAGAGCTGCACGCCACGCTCATGCGCAAGGGCGGCCTGGCCGCCTATACCGGCAGCGATGATTTTCCCGAGTTGCTCCGGCGGCGCCGGGATGGAGATGCGGCTGCGGACCTGGTTTACTCCGCGCTGCTGCTCCAGGTGAAAAAGGAGATCGGCGCGTATGCTGCGGTCCTCGACGGGCGCGTGGATGCGGTTGTCATCGGCGGCGGGTTAGCGTATGAAAAAGACTTCACCACTGACCTGGAAGAGGTGGTTAAATGGATTGCGCCAGTCATGATTTTCCCGGGGGAAGACGAACTCAAGGCGCTGGCTGAGGGCGCCGCGCGCACCGTCACCGGGCTCGAACAACCCCGCAGGTATGAAGAGGAGGTAGTGGATGAGATTTGAGGATATCCGCAAGCGAGTCCAGGGGTGCACGGCGCGGGTGGTGCTGGCCGCGGCCGATGACCACACTGCTCTTGAAGCCCTGCACCAGGCCGTCCTGGAAGGCATCGCAGAGCCATTGCTGATCGGCGACACCGCCGCCGTTACTCCCATACTGGCGAGCATCGGAATCCCCGACTGGGCTCCGG
>JAFGDC010000561.1 GCA_016932295.1 candidate division CSSED10-310 bacterium | reverse complement strand
CCGAGCACACCGCCGACCTGCCCATGGTGCTGCCTCGGTTCCATTATATCGTCGGCTCACCGCGCATCACCCGCTCCTACGAGGGTGACGTCGAGGTGAATGGGCGGCTGTGCCACCAGCTCCTCGTCAAGGAAGAAGGCGAGGAGGACCAACTGATGTATATCGATGGTGAAACGTTCCTGGTCACTCGGATCGACACCAGGGAGAGCGGCATGGATATCACGCTCACCATGTCGGATTTCAGGGAAGCCGGAGGCACCGTGATTCCCTACATGATCATCCAGGCAATCGGTTTCATCAAGGCGCCGCCGGCGGAGATGACGCTGATCGAGGTGCGTTGGAACGAATCGATACCGCTGAGCACCTTCAGTCCACCCGCCGGCCAGGTCGAAGACCACCGTTTCACCGACGGCGATTCCGCCGAGGTTCCTATCCGCCTGCTGGACGGGCACATCTTTCTCGAGGTCCGGTTAAACGATTCGCCATCGCTGAATTTCCTGCTTGATTCAGGGGCTGGCCGCACCATCGTGGCGGCGCATACCGCCGATGCGTGCGGCTTGAAGCTGGGGCATGCCGCTCAGGCGATGGGAGTCGGCGGCGAACAGACCATCAACGCCATCGAGGTCGCATCTTTGCGTCTGGAGGGCTTGGAGCTGCTCAATCAGAAGGTATTCGCCATGGATCTGTCCGAATTAACGCCGGCTTTCGGAGAGCGCGTGGACGGCGTCATCGGTTACGACCTGTTCACCAGGTTCGTGGTGAAGATCGATTACGCCGCCCAACTGGTTTCCGTTATCCCGTCCAGCCGGTTCACCTATGACGGACCTGGCACCGTCCTGCCGGCGGAACTGACCATGAACATGATGCACATCCCCTGCACTATCGAGGGCCACGCCGGCTCCCTGCGCGTCGACACCGGTTCCAACGGATCGCTCCACCTGCATGCCCCGTTCGTGCTCGAGTTCGGCCTGCACCAGGACGACAGACGCCGGCTGCAGGTACGGGCGCTGGGAGTGGGGGGAAAGTCCGAACTGTACACCAGCCGCATCGGGGAGTTGACCATCGGTCCGTACAGGTTTACCAATCTGCTGGGTGAAATGGCCTCGGACACCGGGAATGCTTTGTCGGTCAGCAACAGCCTGGCCACGGTAGGCGCCCAGATTCTGAGCAAGTTCACCGTGTACTTCGATTATCCCGGGAACCGGCTCATTCTCGAACCCAACAAGAACTTCGACGATCCTATTCCGTTCAACCGCGCGGGCTTGAGCCTGGTCATGGAGAACGGCAGGCCGGTCATCCGCGACATCGTGCCCGAATCTCCTGCCGCCGGCGTCGACATACTGCCGGGTGATATCCTCCTCGCGATCGATGGGACAGATGGAGATAACCTCGGGTTGTTCGGAGTGCGTGCGTTGATGCGCGGCGATCCGGGGACAAGGCTGAAATTCAGGCTGGAGCGCGAGGGGAAAAAGATCAAGCGGAAGCTGGTGCTGGCTGACTACATCTGAGCAGCACCGGAGCCCGACGGACCGGCTCAACGGAGACCCGGCCGGGTGGTACAAGCGCCTCACGATCTGTTGACAACCCAGCAGGGGTGCTCTATCGTGGTGCATCTTCCGGCACGGGAATGCACGGCTTCCATGGCGGCCGTGGACTGTGATCAGAAAGCATGGGAGGCAGCGGCGTGACAGCGGTTCTGTTTTATCTGTTCGCGATCTTGGCCGTCCTGGCGGCATTGCTGGTAGTAAGCCTGCGCAATCCCATGCACTGTGCCCTGAGTCTGTTCGGGTTTTTCTTCTTCGTGGCGGGTCTGTTCGTCCTGATGAACGCGGAGTTTGTGGCGGTCATCCAGGTATTCGTGTATGCCGGCGCCATTTTGGTCCTCTACATTTTCGTGGTGATGTTCATGCGCCTGGAAAAGGCCGAGCTTGCCAAGCGCCGGTTTCATGGCCAGCGCTTCATCGCGGTGGTCCTGGCGCTGTTGATGCTGGCCGGTTTCATCATCAAGGTGCTGCCCGGTCTGCGGGACGGACCCAGTCGCGGGATGACTCCGGATAAGGTCGCCGCCGCCGGAGGCAATGTCGAGGTGCTGGGCGGCCTGCTGCTGACCGAGTATCTCGTGCCCTTCGAGCTGGCGTCGCTGGTGCTGCTGGTGGGAATGTTGGGCGCGGTGGTCCTTGGCCGGGGTATCCTGGGCCGGAGAAAGGAACCCGAGGCATGATCCCGCTCAGCCATATGCTGGTGCTCAGCATGATCATCTTCCTCATCGGCATCGTGGGCTTCCTGATCCGCCGCAACCTGTTGATCGTCCTGATGTGCCTTGAACTCATGCTGAACGCCGTCAACATCAACATGGTGGCCTTCTCCCAGAAACTCGGCTGCCTCGGGGGGCAGGCTTTCAGCATATTCATCATCACGGTTGCAGCGGCCGAGGCGGCCGTCGGGCTCGCCATCATCGTCGCCTTGTATCGCAACCGGCCGGCGGTCAACAAGGACGACTTCCACGATCTGAGGAGGTGAAGCGGTGAGTGAGTTCTGGTTCATCGCGCTGATCCCGCTGCTGCCTGCCTGCGGCGTGCTGCTCAACGGCCTCCTCGGGAAGCGCTTCTTCAGCCGCCGCCTCACCCATCTCATCGCGTGCGGCACGGTCGCCGGTTCCTTCATCACCGCGGCCATCGCCTTCATCAGGCTGCTGGGGCTGCCGGCGCACGAACGCGCTGTTGCGGTGGTCTACTATCAGCTCATCCAGACCGCATCGTTTCATCTCGATCTGAAGCTCCTGCTCGATCCGCTCTCCTGCGCCATGTTGCTCATGGTCAGCGGCGTCGGTTTTCTCATCCATGTCTACTCCATCGGCTACATGTCCGAGGAGGCGGATTACACGCGGTATTTCACGTACCTCAATCTCTTCATGTGCGCCATGCTGCTGCTCGTCTCGGGTGGCAACTTCGTGTTGTTGTTTGTCGGCTGGGAGGGAGTGGGGCTGTGCTCGTATCTGCTGATCGGGTTCTGGTTCGAGAAGGATTCAGCCGCCAACGCCGGGAAAAAAGCTTTTATTGTCAACCGGGTGGGCGATTTCGGTTTCCTCATCGGCATGTTCTGGATCTACACGGTGTTCGGCAGCCTCGACTTCGCCGAGGTGTTCGCCGCGGCGCCCGACACCCTGGCCATGGGGGGAGCGGTGGCCACCATCATCACGTTGCTCCTGTTCGTGGGCGCCACAGGCAAATCCGCCCAGATCCCCCTGTATGTCTGGCTGCCCGATGCCATGGAAGGGCCGACGCCGGTCTCCGCGCTCATCCACGCCGCCACCATGGTTACCGCCGGAGTCTACATGGTGGCTCGTTGTCATATCCTCTACCTGCTTGCCCCCATCTCTCTGGGGGTGGTGGCCACGGTCGGCGCGCTCACCGCCATCTATTCCGCCTCCATCGCCCTCGTTCAGAACGACATCAAGAAGGTGCTTGCGTACTCCACCATCAGCCAGCTCGGGTACATGTTCCTGGGCTGCGGCACCGGCGCCTTCGTGGCGGGGATCTTCCACCTCATCACCCATGCCTTCTTCAAGGCGTTGTTGTTCCTCGGGTCCGGCAGCGTCATTCATGCCATGCACCATGTCCTGCATCACCACCACGATCACGACACCGATCCCCAGGATATGCGCAACATGGGCGGCCTGCGCACGGCACTACCCTGGACCTACGGCACCTTTCTGGTGGCCACGCTTGCCATTGCCGGCATCCCTCCCTTCGCCGGGTTCTTCAGCAAAGACGAGATACTGTGGAGCGCATTCGCCGGCACGCACGGCCACTGGGCACTCTGGCTGGTAGGCGCGACAGCCGCGGGGATGACCGCTTTCTACATGT
>JAFGDC010000560.1 GCA_016932295.1 candidate division CSSED10-310 bacterium | reverse complement strand
CGCGGCCGGCGCACCTTCATCCTCGGCGTGGCGGCGGCCACCCTGCTGGTGGTGGTACCGTTCATTGTATCCAATCCATCCATCGGTGAACGATTTTCGCTGATGGCACGCTTCAAGACCGATTCGGTCGGGGCGCGGGTCTTCTACTGGCGCGTCATGCTGGACATGATCAGGGATCGACCGGTCCTCGGCTTTGGATTGGGCACCTTCAAATTCCATTATTACGACTACCAATGCAGGTTGCTCGATCATGGCACGAGCCTGCGGGCGTACACCAACCAACTGGTGTTCCAGGCTCATAACGAATACTTGCAGGCGCTGGTGGAAACCGGTTTGATCGGCCTCGGCAGCGGGTTGTTTTTAATGGTCCTCCTGATCCGCCGCGGCTTGCGAGGGATCGCTCGTTCCACCTGTGACCAGGAGCGGGGCATCAGGATCGGCATGCTGGTGGGATTCTTCATGGTCCTCTTCAATGCCTTGTTCAGCTTTCCCTTCCATGTTGCCTCCACGGGACTGCTCACCGCTCTTTTCGCCGGTATAGCACTCACCGAACCCTGGTCCCGGGGGGCCGGCGGCACCCATATCCAGGATTGAGAGGGGTCTCATGAGCCTGGCTTACGAGCTGATTGATCGCCCCGCCGGTCGCGTGGGGACCTGAGATTATGGCGGAGAAGAACCGGCTGCAGGAATTGGCCTACAATGGATTTGTCCTGGTCATCGATTACCTGGTCGTCACGGCGATAATTCTTTTCATGTGGAGCATCCGGACGGAGGCGGCACCGTTATGGAGCAATCTCGATCCATTCACTAGGCGGTTCACGGTGGTGACAGGACTGGTCACCATTCTGGCCATCGCCGCGGGCGGTGGGTACAGAAACAGCCTCTGGACGCCGCCGGGCCGGCAGTTGGTATATCTGGTGAAGGGATTCATCCTGAGCGGAATGGTGATACCTGTCTGGCTATGGAATTCAGCGCGCGCCGCGCCGCTCGCATCGCCTGTCGCCTTCGGCGGACTCAGCCTCCTGTCGCTGTTCCTCGTAAGATTTGTACTGGGTGAAGTACGGGAGCGCTTGGTCGCCGCCGGATGGGGCCGGCGCCGGGCCCTGGTGTTTGGATCCGGCCAGGATGCGTGCTTGTTGGGCGAACGCATCAGGACTTCTGGCTGGTTGCCGTACCGGCTCTGCGGATACCTGGAGGTGACCGAGACCGCGACGGGCGGGTCAGGTGAACGATGGCGCGTACCGATGGCGGATCTCGATGCATTCCTGAGTCGCTATAGGGGAGGTGTCTTGATAACTCCCCTGGAACCGGGCGGTGAGCAGTTGCCGGAAGCGGTGGTGGATGCTTGCCGGCGTGCCGCGGTGGCGGTCAGGCGTGTGCCATCCCCAGCCCGGCTGCGGATCGGCGAAGGGCAGGTGGCGGATCTGCTGGGAGTACCGGTCATTGTGAAAGATCGCCGCTTCCATCAAGTCAACGAGCGGATTAAACGCGTGATGGATCTTGTTCTCGGCGGTGCCGCGCTGGCGGTCCTGTCCCCGGTGTTCGCCGCCATCGCCGCGGCTATAAAGCTTGATGATCCCGGGCCGGTCTTCTACCGGCAAACGCGGCTGACGAGGCACGGGCGTCACTTCAAGATGTACAAATTCAGATCCATGGTGGTGGATGCCGACAGCCGCCTGGATGAGGTGCGGGACCTGAACGAGGCGGATGGTCCAATCTTCAAGATCCGGCGCGATCCACGCGTGACCGCGGTAGGGGAATTCCTGCGCAAGACATCACTGGACGAACTGCCGCAGCTCTTCAACGTGCTTCGCGGCGAGCTCAGCCTGGTTGGACCGCGCCCGCCCATCCCGCAAGAAGTCGAGAACTATCAGCCATGGCAGTTGCGGCGCCTGGACGTGGTTCAGGGCATGACCGGACTCTGGCAGGTGAGCGGTCGCAGTCGGTTGAGTTTCGAGGAGATGGTATTGCTGGACCTGTATTACATCGACCACTGGTCGATCGGTCTGGATCTGGAGTTGTTGATTGAAACCGTTCCCACTGTATTGTTGGGGAAAGGGGCGTATTGATATGCATCTGGCAGGAACGGACCGGGCGTCGAGACCTGTCGGCGCATGGCTGTGGATCATGGCGCTTGTATTCCAGGCTGTCCTGCCGGCACGCTCCGTTCGGGCGGAATCGATCGATGATGCCGCAGCACACCTTGCGCGTACCTATGTGGGGCTCAGCCTGTACGGATATGACGGTGATCTGAGCGGATTGCTCATGGGTGATCAACGCACGCTTGAACTGATCTGGTTGGCTCGACGGCCGATCGATCTGGATGCCGCTGGCTGTCTTGTCCTCCTTGATCGCCGCCATGATCTTGTCGTTCCACTGGCCCCGCCTTTCCAGCTCCGGATGCATCACGCTGCCGAGGGCGCCGTCACGCGTCAGCCGCTCACGCTCCAATTGCCACGCCGGGTGGGTAACGGCAGTTTCGATCTCGCTGTCAGAGTGGTTGAAAAAGGCTTGGATCCATGCGCCGCGGAGACTGCCGATCAGTTCTGGCGCACCTTGCGGCAGATCGACCTGCGGCCGGCTCCATTCCTTTCTGAACTCCCTGATGAAGAGGTCACCGAACACTTCGGCGGCGACTGGCGGCGCATGCACCAGGGGGTGTCCCTCGGTCCGGCTGGGACAGTTGAAATGCCGTTGCCCTCGCCGGGATCGGTGACCCAACTCCTGGTGATCTCGACCCTGCGCTTCGGACGATTGCTGACGCAGGGCACGAAGATAGCTGAGATTACGGTGCGGGGAGTCGGTGGGGAGGTCGCAACGCTAGGGGTCAAGGCCGGGATCGATGTCTCCGAGGGTTATTCCGAACAGGCCAACTATCCGCCCAAGCATGCCAGATCGCTTGTATATCAAGTCACGCCTGCTGGTATCCCCCTGTTTTATTGTATCAAGTCGCTGGACCTTCACGGGGCGGTCACGTCCCTCACGCTGACCTATACCCATGATGAGGGCTGCTGGATCGTGGAGGATCTTCTGTTCAAGTAGATGCGGGCGGCATCCCTGTTGGATTGCCATCGCTGCCGGCGGCGGTAGCCTGGACGGACTGAATCCTTGGTACTGACTTCGATTGTTCACCCTTCATGGGTAACAAATAATAAG
Source organism: candidate division CSSED10-310 bacterium (assembly GCA_016932295.1). The sequence continues at coordinate 8,086 of JAFGDC010000560.1, read as the reverse complement.
GTATTTCACCTGGTGATTGTTACGCCAATACCCAGCGTTTTCCCTGCTTCTTGATGACACCCTGTTCGGAGAGCAGGTGAATTGGCCGGTTCACGGCTTGCGGTTTCTTTTCGAGTTTTTCCGCCAGGTCACCCGCGGTCAATCCTTCCCTGGTGTTTTTGAGCAGGTTCAGAATGGCATCCTGCACCTTGCCTTTGACCATAGGCCGGGAGGTTCGAGGGACGGGATCGGGCCTGACCAGTGGAGCCTCTGCCGGGGTTGGCGCGGTTGTCTCCCTGGGGTGGGAGTTGTCCAGCGGTATGAAGATTTCCTTTTGGCGCGGCGTGGGCTGGACGGGCGCGTCGACCCGTTTGATGAAGGAGTTCCGGATGGGCTGTTCCGGCTGTGCCGGTGGCTCATCCCGTATTTCGCGCTGCGGTCCGCTGTTTGGTGGGGGAGGGCGCCGGTCGTACGAATCATTGTTCCGGTCACGCTGGAGAGGTTGCCCACGGTTGGGCAGCGGGCCTCGTCCGCCGCCCTGCTGGGGCTGACCGCGTCTGCCGCCACGGTATGAGCCGCGCCGGCTGCTCCCGCCGCCACGATGCATGTTGTTGTCGGAGCGCCTGTCCATCTGGTTATCCATTCGTTCCATTCGTTCCGGTCGTTCCGGTCGCTCCGGTCGCTCCGGTCGCTCCGGCTGGTAGCGTTCCGGTTCCGGCGGTGGCAATTCGATTCCCTGGGCTCCCGCCCATTCATCGATGGATGAGAGGGTCAACTGTGACCTGATGCGCTTCTTGACGTTGGCATCCAGCCAGCTTTTGAACAACCCCATCCGCCAGTTCTTGTCACTGAAATCCGGGTGGACGCGGAGCAGTTTTTCCTTCTCCTCCCGCAATAATTGCTTGAGGTCGACTTCAGTGAGCGCAAGAAACGCCTTGGTCACCGCGGCGGTAAGGTACAAGTCGTATTGGAATTGAACCTCGGGCGGTATCTGTCGCTTGAACGACCCGGGGCGTCTTCGTTTTGAATAGGACCGATCACCCATTATTTCACCCTCTCTCTAACGGAGTGTTATCGACTGTTCCCTGCAGGATGCCGGGGCAGCCAACCAGTGTTCCGCTCATTTGCTCCATCAATTCGGCGAACCGCCGCGCATTCTCCCGCACCATGCCGGCGACGCCGCCCGCGAAGCCGCGTTCCCAACGCCGCAGTGCGTCGGGTAGATCCTCCATTTCGATACATGGCATCACAAGCCCCAGCTCACTCATATGCCGAGTGAATTCCAGTTGATGATCGTCGAGGTGCTCTCCATATCGTTTGAGCCGTGGAACAACGATAGGCACCTTGCCGTGCTTTAGAACCAGCATGACGCAATCTCCGCCGTGAGTAACCACGACGCGCGCCCGTTGGAAAAGGCTGTTCATCACGGAGAACGGCAGAAACATTCGGTAGCCACAGTGGACCGGCGTATAGGCCGTGTGTCCAGTCTGTATGAATACCGGATCTTTAATGTCCCTCCGTTCTCTCAATATGTCAACTGTTTTCAGCAGGCGCTCGAAGGATGCCTCATGGGTACCCACTGTTACGAACATCATGGTTCCGCTCCCGGTTTTTGCGCCGACTCGGTCTGAGAGTGGCAATCCATTGAGGTGCCGTGAGTTGTACCGTTGTTTCCCGGTTTTATCCAGGCGGTCGCGGGTGGTGTTCCGGTGGCTCCCAGGATGCCCCCGTGATACTCGGCCCTTGAATAGAACGGGAGCATTTCCGGCCACTGGACAAGAAATCGATGCACGAAATGATGCACGATTCGGCCCGTCAGGGTTGGCTGCCGGATCCGGTTGAACTCCTCGATGTAGATGGTTTTTCGTCCCGACAACCGGGCGACAAGCAGGAATGGAATGGCGACCCCGGCGCCGGTGGAGACCACCAGGTCGGGCTTCTCGCGCCACAGCACGCGGCAGGCCAGCACCAGATTGCGCAGCAGGTTCGGCAGATTGCGGTTGGTGGGGTGGTACGCCCAGTGCACCCGCTCATCCGTCAGCATCGATCGTGCATCGGTCTTGTCGAAGGTGACCCAGCAACGATCATGACGCAGCCACCACTCCCGCAGCATGTGCAGTTGCAGCAGGTGACCGCCGCTTGAACAAACCAGGCAGAGCCTGACAGGTAAATACTTGGCTTTCAGGCGCGCCCGGTAATACGCATCGAATGAGCGGATCATGCGGGACAGGTTGAATTCAGTAAGGCAGCGCCGCCGGCCCGCCTCCCCCATTCGCCGGCGTTCCTCCTCGTCGGACAGCAACCGCCGTAGTGCGATGGCAAGCGCGAGCGGATCACCGGCCGGTACCAGAAGACCGGTACTACCATCGACGACCGCCTCGGGATTGCCGTCCACCGCGGTGGCGACGATGGGTTTGCCCCGTGCCATGGCTTCCAGGAGCACATTGGGGAAGCCTTCCTCGTATGAGGGCAGGACGAACAGGTCCGCAGCCCCTATGAAAGAAAGCACATCCGCCCGCCATCCGTAAAAATCGACCCTGTCCGCCATATTGAGGCATCGTGCCTGTGTCAGCAGCGCTTCCCGTTCAGGACCATCACCCAGTATCCAGAGACGCCATGGCGGATCGGTGGGCAGACGGGCCAACGCATCCAATAAAATGTGGATGCCTTTTTTCTTTAACAACCGCGCCGCCGTCACCAGGACGAGTTCACCGTCCGGTCTGTCCCGGGATTTGATGCCAGCGGCAGCCGCGCCATCGAGTCCGTTGTGGATGGTGATGATTTTCCCCGGAGAGAATCCCTCGCGTTCGATTGAAAAATTCCTGGTGGCATCACATACGGCGATGATCCCGTGCGCCAGTCGAGAAGCCCACCGATCCACCATGAACGACAAGCGGCCCTTGCTGTGGTAGGAATTTCGTTGCGACATGACTACCAGGGGTACGCCTGCCAGGCGCCCCAGGACGGCAGCGAAGACATTGGCGTAGTAGCAGTAACTCTGCAGCACATGGAACCTGTGCCGGCGAAGATATCGATACAGGCGGAGCGCTCCGGCAAGAGATCCCCAGGCCTGACGAAGGAAGGATGCACCGGGGGTTTTGAACTGAAAATCGATCACCTCGCAACCCAGTTGTTCAGCCAGCGGGTTCAGCCGATTTTTGGTGTAAAGCACTGAGGCACGGGAATCGTAGACGGTGGGGTCAAGCCCGGCGGCCACGTGCAACATGGCTTTTTGCGCACCTCCCAGTTCCATCTGCGTCACAAGATGAAGGATGCGTATCCGGGGATCGCCCTCACCCGCCATGGTTTACTCCCGCCGCGCCGGCACACTCCTCGTAGCAGGTTTCCAACTCCTCGATGTAGCGATCCAGGCTGAAGCGTCGCATGGCAAGACGTCGTCCGGCTGCGCCCATGGCCCGACAGCGGTCCGGCTGGGCCAGGAGCGCCGCCGTGACTTCGCCCAGTAATCCCGGATCCAGAGCGCGAGGAGGAAACAGCCTGCCGTGTCTGATTACCGCGGAGGGCAACGGCCTTGCTTCTGCTGTGCGCGGTCTGGAGGGAAGTCGGTCCGGCTCAAGGAGAATGCCGGTGACACCGTCTTCGACCACCTCCGGTATGCCATCGACGGCCGGAGCGATGACCGGAAGTCCGGCCAGTCCGGCCTCAATGAGAGTGTTCCCCAGTGTTTCTCGAAGCGAGGTGGAGAGAACGAGATCGGCACAGCCGTAGAGATCGGTGATGTCATCGAGGAAACCAGGGAAGTGGATGCGGTCTTGCATCTCAAGTTCCCTGGCTAGCCGGCGCAAATCGTCCAGAAGCGGCCCAGCGCCGGCAATGACCAGCCGGGCGTTGGGTAGCCTTGATGTGACGATGCGCCATGATTGAATTGCGACATGAAACGCCTTTTCAGTGTCCATCCGGCCTGCCGCCGCGACGACAGGACCGTCTTCCGGCAGTCCCAGTCGCTTCCGTGCCACGGCTCGGGCGGGCAGCATTTCATAAGGCGTCGGATCTATGCCGTCGTAAATGACGCGGATTCGGTCGGTGCGGCACGGCCGCCGGCTCAGGATCATCTCCTTCGTGGCAATGGAATTGGCGATGACGGCAGTGAATCGAGGATACAGATTCACTTCCGCGAATCGTTTCCACCCCCGCAAGCTCCACACGGTGCCATGTTCACCGCCGATCAGCACCGGCGTACCGGCTATGGCGCCGGCCATGACCCCCCAAATGTGACCGGCATCGTTGCGGCCGTGGATGATATGATAACGCGCTGCCTGAAGGTGCCTGACCAGATGAACGAAGGCGGCGGGATCGAATTGGAGGTGCCGGGGCGGCGTGTAAACCGGCACACCAGCCGTCTCAAGGCAATGCGCCAGCTCGGAATGAATGGCGGTGGCGACCACCGAGTGTTGAAATCGGTCCCTCCGGCGGTGACGGAGATACTCAACGAGGCGTATCTCCAGACCGCCGCGCCGTGCGAGGTTGGCGACATGGGCTATCCTGATGCCCGGCGATGAATGACTATGGGATTGGTCCGACTTCATGGCATCTTTCGATGTATGGACCGGGTGGAGGCCGCAAGAACCACCCCTGCCCCGCCTGATTGCCGCGATGTGGAAGCGTGACGATCCTTCACCGGTACATCCTGAAGTCATCCGTGGCTGCCGTGCGGCTGCGCCGGCTTTGTCCGGTGAGCCGCGCCGCGGGATGCATTCATGAGAGGCATTGACCGCGCTGCCGGCGGTCCCTTGAAATGTTCCCCTTACCGAACGAGTATACCGGCCGTTCCGTGTGGGCGTCAATAATTGGGTCGACCGGTGTGACTTCCGGCCATGGGGGGATCCCGGCGGTGCCGCCGCCGGGTGCCGGCTGTCAGGTGGTGCTGAATTATCTATTCGGAAGCGGTCGTTCACCACTCCGACGAACGCAGGCGGAGATTCGGGCGTGTCTTTATACCTGGAAAAAGGTGCCGTGACGGAGTAATATTCTTGCTGGCGATTGCAGGCAATCGCATTGCAGGAGTGTGGTGATGAAGGAATCCGGTGGGAAGCAGGAGCAACCGCGCGCGAATGTCGCGGTGATCCTGTGCCTTGTGTGTGGAGTCATACTGCTGGGTGCCTTGATGGAGGCGGTGCTGCAGGCTGCGACGAACGACCCGGCCATGGTCATTTCGACACCGCGAAAAAAGTCCGTGGGGCTGGACACCATGGTATACTTTCCACATATCGAACACCAACAGCGCATGGAGTGCGCCGCCTGCCACGGCACCATACAGCAGAAGGCCGCTCATCCCGACAATACCATGGTGGTGGTGCACAATGTCTGTCGGACCTGCCACAAGAAGGGAATGAGCGCCGAACGCGTCAGCGATTGTGCCTCCTGCCACGTATTGCCCAGGAAGCAGAAGTGATTCGTGGACCCGGTTCCGCCCCGGCCGGCGTTCGTGGGGTATGGATCGAGCGAGGCGTGATGATTGACGCCCCTGACGGGGCTGGCTGGTGGTGCCGGTTGCAGGAGTGTAATCTCCGGATCGCATCGATCATCCAGGAGAAAAATTGACCGCAGGTGGCGGATCAACGGAAAGCAGTGACTGGCGTACCATGCTGGACAGGGTGCACTATCTGCTATTTGGTGTTTGATTTTTTTGAGGATACTACATGTGGGGTCTGGGGTGGGTGGTCAACCTCTTCAAATCAAACGAGTTTTTTTCTCCCCGAAGGGGATTCTTCCTTGACAGGAAAATCCACCTAAAGTAGTCTTTTCCCAGATATTCCCAGGATCTCCCAAAAATGCCCAAAGCGGGTGGCAGGTACGACATGTTTTCTGGCAGGGTTCGCAAGCAGCTTGACAAGAAAGGCCGGATCGTCATCCCCAAGCGGTATCGATCGGTCTTCCTGAATCAAGGTGATGAGCGGTTGGCGCTGCTGGTGATGGACGGTTGTATTCAGATCTATCCATGGCATTTTTGGGAGCGGATCCAGGATGAGATCCTGGCATTGCCGCCGTTGGATCCCCGCACTCGGGAGTTGCAGCGGATTTGGGGTGGGGTGCTGGACCAGGGCGAGATCGATGCCGAGGGTCGGATCAAGCTGGATGAAGAATTGAAGCGCGAGGCGCATATAGTTCGAGACGTGGTGCTGGTGGGAGCCATCAACAAGGTCGAAGTATGGGATCCGGAGACGTATGAGCGGTATCGTGATGGGTTGCCAAGTCCCGAGGAGGTTGGCAGGCAGATGTCACAGGATGCGCGGTTCAAGGGTCGGCGGGATGCGTGATCGTGATGCACGAGCCGGTGCTGCGGGGTGCGGTGATGGCAGCATTGCGACCGATGGCCGGGTGGCGGATTCTGGACATGACCGTTGGTGGTGGTGGGCACGCCGCTTCGTTGTTGCGGGCTATTTCGCCTGGCGGATCGCTGATCGGAGTCGATAAGGACGAAAGGGCATTGGCGGTGGCCGCCGGTGTTCTGGCTTTCGGGGGAGACGCAGTGAGGTTGGTGCATGCGGATTTCAAGCGATTGCCTGCCGCTGGTGTGCCTGCTTTTGCTGCTGGATTTCATGGGATACTTGCTGATCTTGGCTGTTCTTCCATGCAGTTGGATGATTCTGATCGGGGTTTCAGTTTTCGACTGGACGGACCTCTCGATATGCGCATGGACACATCCACCGGCGTTACCGCGGCACGGTATCTCGAGACGATCTCCGAGGGCGAATTGGGTCAGGTGATCAGGGATTACGGCGAGGAGCGGTGGTGGCGGCGCATCGCCCGGGCGATAGTGCGGGAGCGTGCGGGTGAACCGATCACTACTACCGGCCGGTTGGCGCGGGTGGTGGAAAGAGTGGCCCCCCGGCGGGGGAGTGACCGCATCCATCCGGCCACCCGCACATTTCAGGCGATTCGCATTGCGGTCAATGGCGAACTGGACGGGCTTGAAGAGGCGTTGGCGGCGGCCATCGGATGGTTGCTGCCGGGAGGGCGTTTGGCGGTGATCGCGTTTCATTCGCTCGAAGATCGTATCGTCAAGCGGTTGTTTGCTCGCGAGTCGAAGGATTGCCTGTGTCCACCGGAGGTGATCGAATGCCGGTGTGGGCATGTCAGCACCGGCCGGGCGGTGACGCGGCGGCCTGTTCGACCGGAGAATGATGAGGTGCGGCGGAATCCACGGGCGCGCAGTGCGCGACTGCGGGTGTTCGAGAAGGCTGGGGCGGTATGAGCGGGGCGAAGGGGATGCCGCGGGGTATGACTGATTGGGTCGCGGGTGTGCGACTGGCGGACTTGACCACCATGGGCGTGGGTGGGGCGGCCGAGGTGTTGTGGCGTCCCGATTCGTTGGATGATCTGCGGAGTGGTCTCCCGGCCCTGCGGTCGGCGGCGCTGCCCGTCACGATCCTGGGGGGAGGAAGCAATCTCCTGGTTCGGGACGGTGGTGTGTCCGGCGTGGTCTTGAAACTTGGACGTGGTTTCGGAGAGGTTGTCGTGCGGGATACCGAAGTCACCTGCGGCGCGGCGGTGGGGATGCATGCGCTGGTGGGCATGACGAGACGGCTGGGGACATCCGGCCTGGAGTGGGCGACCGGCCTTCCCGGCACCGTTGGTGGCGCCTTGATAGGGAATGCCGGCGCGGCGGGGATGACCATGCTTGATCGGGTCATCTCCATCGACCTGGTGGATTGGGCCGGGCAGGTGCACCATATCGACCGCGATGCACTCACCGCCGGGTATCGGAGTTGCGGACTGCCGGTGACGGGAGTGGTGGTATCGGTCACGTTGCGGTTGGTTAGTTCGCTGCCGGATGCCGTCGCCGCGGAATGCCGGCGAATTTTCGGCCGCCGGCGGGCGACGCAGCCTTTGGGTGAAGCCAGTGCCGGCTGCATTTTCCGAAATCCCGCCGGACAATCGGCGGGTGCCCTCATCGATCGAGTGAGATTGAAAGGAGTTTCCATAGGTGGTGCCCGGATCTCGCCGCGCCACGCCAATTTCATCGTGAATCAGGGCGGCGCTTCGTGCGCCGATGTCCTGGCGCTGATGACATTGATTCAACGGCGGGTATGGCGGACGGCTGCGGTGGCTCTCGAGCCCGAAGTCAAGGTGATTGGTTCCGCGG
>JAFGDC010000559.1 GCA_016932295.1 candidate division CSSED10-310 bacterium | reverse complement strand
CTATGCGGGAGATTATGAAGCAGCCATTGGTGATTCGACGGCGCTTATCATGAAAATTCACCAGAGTAATTTCCGTACCGTAGGATTCACCAATGAAACCGGCCTCGAGGAATTGCGGGAATTGGGCCGGCGGCATGGCATTCCAGTGGTGTATGACATGGGGAGTGGAGTGCTCACGCCGTTGCCGCTGCCCGGAGTCGGGGAGATGACCGCCGCCGAGGCGCTGCGGCGCGGCGCTGATCTGGTCTGCTTCAGCGCCGACAAGTTGCTGGGCGGACCGCAGGCCGGCATTATCATCGGCGCGAAGATGCTGGTGGACCAACTCGAACGCAATCACCTCATGCGTGCCCTGCGTGTGTGCAAGTTGACCTGTGCAGCCCTGGAAGCCACCCTGCGCCTGTACCTCGACCCCGGGACGCTGGACCAGCGCCTGCCGGTGCGCCGGATGCTGCTGGCTCCGGAAGGTCAGTTGAAACGATTTGCCCGGCGGTTCGCACAGCGCCTGCGGGAAGCTTGCGGCAACCGCTGGGGGGTTCGTGTCACCGCCGCTGTCGCTCGTGCTGGCGGCGGCTCCCTGCCCTTGCTGGAACTGCCGGGGTGGGCGGTGGCTGTCAAGGCACCCGGTATGTCCCCGGAGCAGCTCCATAGACGTTTGTTGGATCAGCAGCCACCCATTCTCGCAATGATTCGCGAAGACGCCGTCTGGTTCGATGTGAGAACCCTTTTTCCCCATGACATGGCTTATATTGTCAAGACCTTGAAAGGGATTTCCGCAGGCCGGGACGAGGTTCAGCGGGACAGTGCCCGGAGTGATTCTTGAAACGGTGGCCTGGCGATGCCTTTTTCCGTGATGATGGCGGTGATATGCGATGCGGGGGTGACATCGAAGGCGGGATTGCGCACAGGAATCCCCGGCGGTGCTATCCGCGTCCCGAACACATGGGTCACCTCACGGTCATCTCGTTCCTCTATGGGGATCAGGGTTCCGTCGGCCAGGCTGAAATCGATGGTGGACATGGGTGCGGCAACGTAAAACGGAAGCCGGTGATGGGCAGCCAGGATGGCGACCGAATAGGTGCCGATCTTGTTGGCGGCATCCCCATTGGCGGCGATCCGGTCGGCACCCACCACGATTGCGTCGATCTGACCCTGCCGCATGAGCCAACCGGCCATGTTGTCGGTGATAAGCGTGACAGGGATACCATCCTCCATGAGTTCCCATGAGGTCAGGCGCGCCCCCTGCAGGAACGGACGTGTCTCGTCTGCGAACACCTGGATGCGTTTGCCGGCCTCCACCGCCGCCCGGATGACTCCCAGTGCGGTGCCGTATCCTCCCGTGGCGAGTGCACCCGCATTGCAATGCGTCAAAACGGTCGCGCCGTCTGGCAACAATTCCTGACCGCATCGACCCATGGCGCGGTTGCAGGCCACGTCCTCTTCCAGGATCAACCGTGCTTCCGCCACCAGCCTGTCCGCGATCGTTTCCGGCGATTGGGTGCCCATGTCTTCAGTCAACCGGCGCATTCGGTCGACCGCCCAGAACAGGTTGACCGCGGTGGGACGGGTGGCGCTGATGGTGCGGAGAATCTCCTCGAAAGCCTCGCTCCATCGCGTTCCATTCAGATGCCGTATCTGTCTGGCACCCAAGGCAATCCCCATGGCAGCCGCGACCCCGATTGCGGGCGCTCCGCGAATCACCATCGCACGGATCGCCCCGGCCACCTCTTGGTAGGTGGTGTAGACTTGGTACCGGGTTTCCAACGGCAGCACTCGCTGGTCGATCATGACCACCGTGTCGTTTTTCCATTCGATCGTCTGGACCATGTGTTCCTCCTGGCGCTGGCGTGATCACCCGACAATGTAAAGGGGCTGCGGTCAAACTGCAATTCAAAAAGGCTCCCGGTTGCTGTCGGTCACCTGGGTGGAGGTGCCGAGGGTGACAGGATATGGCCGCCACGGCCGCCGGTCTGAGCCGGGAAGGTGAAAGGGGGGTATCCGGTGGCGAGCCGCCGGCGGTCTCGAGTGGGTGGCAGTTGCTGTTGCCGGGGAAGCGATTCTGTGGATATACTGGCGATTATATGATACGAAAGGAGGCGCTCATGAAGCCGCGCATGGTGAAACCAGTTGACTTTCGTTCTTCCAATGTTAGAATTATCATGCCTAACTGAATGATCACAAAGTAAATTCTCCTTTCAGGACAAGGTATCAGATGCCGAGTACGAAGATAAAGAAAATCCTCCTGGTTGATTATGAAGTCCGGAAGATGAAAGCGACGGAAGAATTCCTTCGCAACGCCGGATTCGAAGTGATCACCGCCCATGATGGCCTTGAGGCTCTGGAGCGCTTCGCCAGCGAGCAGCCTGACATCGTGCTGCTGGAGGCCATGCTGCCCAAGTTGCATGGATTCGAGGTGTGCAAAGCAATCAAGAAAAGTGAGGGTGGCACGAACATCCCGGTGATTGTCACCACGGGAATCTACAAGAGCTACAAGTACAAGCGGCAGGCCATGAGTGACTACCTGGCCGATGATTACCTGTTGAAGCCGCTGGATCACGAACGTTTGCTGCGGACGATCCGCGAGCATCTCAACCTGCCCGATCCGGAGAAGGAAAAAATCCCGCCGCCACGAGAGGTGCGCAGCGCTCCCAAGGCGCGCAAGGAGGCCGCGGCGCCGCGCAAGGAGGGCGCAGCGGATGTGCCGAAGGACAAGGACATCGATTTCGAGAAGCTGTTGAACGAAACACTCGCCGATCTGCTCCAGGCGCCCGAGGAGGATGCCGCGGTCCAGGCTGAAAAAGCGGCGGGGAAAGATGACAAGCAGTTCGAACAGATCCTCAATGACACACTGTCGGGACTGTTGCGGGACGGGCAGGCCAAGGAACTGCCGCCGGTGGAGGAGTTCGAGGAGGTCGAGGAGACGCACGAACTGCTGAGAGAGCCGCTGCCGGTTGTGCCGGCACCTCCAGATGAGGAAGGCGAGACGTACGGCAAGTATCGCTTGATCAAACAGATCGCCGTCGGCGGCATGGCGGAAGTGTTCATGGCGAAGCAGCGCGGCGTACGCGGCTTCGAGAAGCTCGTGGCGATAAAGCGCATCCTTCCTCATCTGACGGAAAACAAGGAATTCCTCAAGATGTTCGTGGATGAGGGCAAAGTCGCCGCTCAGTTGACTCACCAGAATATTGTTCAGATCTATGAACTGGGAGAGTTCGAGGAGTCCTACTACATCGCCATGGAATTCGTGGTGGGTAAGGACCTGAAAGCCATTCTGGCGCGCGCCAAGTCCATGGGCAGGCGGCTGAATCTCGGCAACGCGCTGTTCATTGCCAGTCGACTCTGCAGCGCCCTCCACTATGCGCACCGGAAGAAAGGCTTCAATAACGAACCGCTGAATATCGTCCACCGGGACATCTCGCCGCAGAATGTACTGGTTTCCTACGAGAGCGAAGTCAAGTTGGTTGATTTCGGTATCGCCAAAGCCGCTGCCAAGGATTCCAAGACCCAACTGGGTGCCATCAAGGGAAAAATCCTCTACATGTCGCCGGAGCAGGCCTGGGGAAGAACCGTTGATCGGCGTTCCGACATATTCTCACTCGGCACCCTGATGTACGAGATGATCACCAATGAACGCCTGTTCATGGGTGAAAACGAGATGAGCATCCTGGAAAAGGTCAGGAACGCCTATGTGCCACCCATCAGTCAACTGGTTCCGGACATCCCGGAGCGGGTCGAAGCCATCATCGGCAGAGCCCTGGCTAAGAAACCGGAAGACCGCTATCAGAATGCCGGTGACATGAAAAAGGAACTGGATGCGTTCCTTTACAAGCACCGCAGCGCCATCATGCCTCAGGATCTCCGCGGCTACATGCATGACTTGTTCCATGCCGAGATCAGGGAGGAAGCACCGGAATTACTGGAGTTCAAAGAAGAGGTGTCGGGCGGCTCGATGCCTGACCTCGATCTGGACCTCGAGGAACCGGAGGCACCGGCGGCGGTGGCTCCGGAAGCGGCTGACGAAGCTGAGCCATTCGATGAAGCGGTCGCGGGGATCGAAGAACTCCCTATGACCGATATGGACGACCTGGTGGATGAATTCATCGGCGAGGTTGAGCAAGGGGAGTCAACCGGGGAAAAGCCGGCGCTGGATGCATCCCCCATCGTTGCTGAGGGGGATTTTGAAGAAGACGTGGAAGCGGACTTTGGAGATGGACTGGAAGAGGAACTGGAGGACGCGTTCGCGGATGAGTTGGATGAAGAACCGCTGGAAGAGCCGGAGGAATTGATAGAGGAAGAGCCGGAAGCGGAAGTCGGGCCGGAAGAGGAGTCCGGCGAGGAAGTACACGAACCGGCGGATTTCTTCACGGAGGATTTTGAACCTCAGCAGGAGTTGAACGAAGAGGACATAGGCTTTTCGGATGCATTCGGCGTTACCGGGCCGGATGCACTGGATGAGGTGGCGGACGAAGCTGGGGACGCAGTGGAGGAGGAGCCACCCGCCGACAGAGATGAAGAACACCTCATAATTGAAGACGTTTCTGAGGTGGAAGCGCAACTGTTTGGTGACGATCTCGAAGATGAACTGTTCGGCGACGAACTGGATGAGATTGATGCATCCGCCGCGGTGGATCTCGAAGACGCGTTGACCGGAGCTGATGAATCGCCTGGGGAGGAGCACCCGGATCTGGAGGAAGAGCCAGTTGGGGCGCCGGATGATGAGAATGCCGTGCTCGCTGATTATGAGCTGCGGCTGGAGGAGGAACTGGCAGCGGAACTCGAGGCCCCACCGGAACCGTCGGATGAGTGGTCGGAGGGTGAGTCTGAAGAGATCCTCGATTCAGCAGGGCTGGATGCATTGCTCGAGGAAGAGTCAGAGGAAGAGTCAGAGGAAGAACTCGAGGACGGATTCGAGGACGGATTCGAAGACGGATTTGAAGAGGAGCTGGAAGAGGAGCTGGAAGAGGAGCCTGAGGGGTCGCTGGAACGTGAATTGGAAGAGAAGTACGCCGCGGTGGATGAGAAGGGCGACATGGCTCTGCCGGAACCGGCGGCGGTCGGTTCTGTGCTGGGGAGTGCTGCGGTGGTGAGTGGGAAGAAACCGGCGGAACGTGTCGAGGAGGATTGGAAGCCTCCCAGTCTGCTGGCCTCTCCTGACGAAGTCGACGAGGATGAATTGGACCTGGAAGAGTTGTTGAAACCGCCGGTCAGGAAGAATCCGCTGGCGTTTTTCAAGAAGCCGGTGGGAATCATCACTGCCGTGGTGGTCGTCGGGTTGCTTCTCGTGCTCGCCCTCCTGGGAGGTGGCGACAAGGGAACCAAGGTGGCGCAAACTCCGCCGGAACCATCTCCGACGGCGGTGCTCGATGCGTCTGAAGGAGGTCTCGCGCCACTGGCGTTGGCGACTCCTGAAACTGAGGTCACCGGCGCCGCGGGCGAAGAGATGGAGACCGGTGAATCGGTGGAAGGCATGGCTGGCGATCAGCGCCGTTCGCGCCGCCAGCCCAAACCCACCGCCACTGCCGTTCCCAAGCCGCCCACCAAGGTGCCAATACCTACAAAAGTGCCTACCGCAGTGCCTGCCATTCCCAAGCTGGATTTTGCCAAGAGCGGCATCGTGGAGCCGGTGACGGGGGCTGAAGTAGCACCTGCCCCCACCAAGATGCCTCCGCCTCCGCCTACGGTTACACCGATCCACACCAAGCCGGGTGACTATGTCGCCATTCCGGAAACACGGCCGGATCTGGTCGAACGGGTCCCGCCTCAGTATCCGAAAAATGCACGGCGATTAGGGCTGGAAGGAATGGTGATTCTCCGTATACTGATTGACGAGAATGGAAATGTCTCCGAGGTGGAAGCCGTGAGCAGTACGGCTCCAGACAGGAGCGGGCTGAAGGAAGCCGCGATGGATGCAGTGCGCCAATGGAAGTTCAAACCGGCCAGCCATGAAGGTGTACCGGTGAAAACCCATATGAATGTGAATATCCCATTCAAGAAAAAATAACGCGAGGAGCAATGTGTCATCAACGCCTGAGGAGGAGTGAATGAAGAAGCTCACTGATACCCAGAGAAAATTTTACGAGAGTGCGCTGAGCACAGCCAAGGAAGAAATCGAAGATCTGAACAGCGAAATCCAGAAGGAGCTGGCTGCAGTAAAAGAGAGAATCACCAAGCTGAACAACGAAATCAAGGCCGTGAAACAGATCTATGATGGTGCATGCCGACGACTGGGTATCGAGAATGATCTCGAGGCTGGATTGTCCTCGGCCAAGACCGGAGATGCTGACAAGATCGAAGATGTGGATGAGGACTATGCTCTCGAAGAAGAACTGATGGACACCGAGGACGACGAGGAACTGGAGTACTAAGTACCGTTCCTCCTGGTTGACGCCCATCGATTCGATGTGCCGACGGTCCCTCGCCGGTTGACGCCGGACAGGGGAATGTCTCGCGCGCGATCCGGTGGGCGTCTGATTGTCTTGAAGGACGACCAAGAATGATCCGCTACCGGACCGGGGACCAGGTGCCGTTCGAATGGTCGTGACGACGGTAATGGAATGCAGGATGGCTGAAGACCGGGCGCTATCCCTGCCCGGGATTCCTTCATCGTCCCGTCAGGATAAGGAAGAGCCAGTTAATTGCTATCACTGCCACCAACAAGTACCGCCAGACCGGTCCGAGACGGATCGGACCGCGCCGGGGGGGCGGCTGACCTCGTCCGGCGAACAGGCGTACCAGTAATATGATCAACCAGGCGAACGGCACGAGTGCTGCGGCTGCCACTAATGGGTTCATGTAGAAAGCGGTGGCCAGATCGAAGTGAGCCAGCGCCAGAAAAACCCTTGAACTCCCGCAGGTGGGGCACGGCAACCCGGTGAGGCGCTTGAATGGGCACCTGCTGAAGAGCTGCAGCCAACCTGGCAGCTTCGACCAGATCAGCACGCCGGCACTCAACATGAGGGTGATGAGCGAATACACGGCGGCATAACCGATTTTGACCAGGAGCGTCGTTCGTTCAGTTGATGACATGCCTGCCGGTTTGCTTGTTCCGTTCATCTGGCGCGGAGTGGCTCGGTTGACCGCGTGATGCGGATGGCCCTGAGAAATGTCGCGCCATCACGTTCGGTCATCTCGAAGTACACCGCGAAGGAGAGGAGTTTCCCTGTCGGAATGTCCTGCACCGTCCAATCGGCGCGGCAATGGTTTGAGGTTGTCCCGCCACGATAGCGAAAGGAAATGGTGGTCTTGCCCGTAAATACCTGGCGTAGCTGCTCCGCGCACTGACCGGGAGAGTACCGCCCTCGCCCTATCCCGAAAACCGGTGCTTCCATGAACACCTTTCCCTGTGGTTCGAGATAAACCAGCATCGAGTCCGCATCCAGCCGATTGAAGGCGGAAGCGATGCCGGCTCCGAGTGAAATGGTGCCCGCCATGGCAGACAGTGCCGTGAACTCCACCAGGAGCAATGGGATGAGTGCTTTTCCGTTTCCCTTCATGTTCCCTCCACTCATTCTTTAGCAAATTTCATGCCGATTGGCCAATAGGTTGTTGCAGGCACCAGCAAGCCTGGCGATGGCGGGGAGCATCGGTGCCTCCGGTACGTGCATTGGGGGTGTTGCTGACGCCGCCCACAGAGATCAAAAGAAAAAAAGTGAGAGACCAGACCGCGCGACTGTCCGTGCACCTATCATCCGGTGACCACTCGGAAACCGGTCACGATGTCCCTTCCGGGAGACACCCTGCGCGTAAGGCCTTTGTATGGACAAATCAGGTATTGGTGGTGCAAAAAGAAACGATATGAGTTCGAGAGTGTGTCGATAGGATACACAAGGGTGTATTGACAGTGGGCGGCGGTGGTGCGGCAATCTCTCGATCAGGTTCAAAAAGAATAATAAAATCAATGTGAAACATGTTTAATGCACAGTATTTAAGGAAGTGGTACGAATATTGCTAAATTAAGGAACCGAAAGTGATGTGAGGAAATGATGGTCCTGAGAGCGCGTGGAAGGCAGTGTTCATTCAGGCTCCAGCCGGATTCTCCTGGTCAGGATACGGGCGAAAGGGGACTTGTGTCCGGTTTTGACTGGGATGAAACGCATCATTTTCACATTACGGTTATAGTAGTCAATTATTGTCGAATTGCCTTCGTCCATACATAAGCCTCTTCATACCTTAAACGCCGGAATCCAGCTATTTCAGTTGGTTCCGGCGTTTTTAGCTGGCCGGCAAGCGGTGGGAGGCGGAGTCGTGGTCAGATTTGATGTTGACCATGACGGGGCGGTGTGATAATCAACTGGTCCATAGGAAACAGGCTGTAGCGTGACTGTGGCTGGTGGGGTTCCGATAACGTAAGCGTTGGCGTACGGCCGTTCGAAGCATTTGATTTGGGTGGTGCGCGCCGGCGTGGTTCATAGCGGGGGATGATTGTTTTTATGAGCAGCAGTGTCTGGACTCGGGCGTTGAAACAGATCAGGAAGCGGGTCAGCCGGCAGATTTTTGAGACCTGGTTTCAACCCACTTCATTCGCCTCACTGAGCAATGACATGCTCATGGTGGAGGTGCCCAGTCCGGTTTTTCGTGATCTTTTCAGCGAGAAATACCAGTTCATGATCGAGGAGGTGCTCGAGGATGTTCTGGAGCGACGGGTGGCTGTGTCGTTTGTCGTTCCTGCAGAGCAGATGCCGCCGCCAGTTGAATCGGGGGCGGTGGAGCCGCCGCCAGCCGGCCCACGCCGCCGCAATGCCACCCGGACAGCCCTTTTCTCCAGCAACGGCAACGGGTTGAACCCACGCTATACTTTCGACAGCTTCGTCGTCGGCAGCTCGAATCAGTTCGCACATGCCGCTTGTGAAGCCGTCGCCCATCGTCCCGCCAAAGCCTACAATCCGCTTTTTATTTACGGCGGAGTCGGTCTGGGCAAGACCCATCTCATGCATGCCATCGGCCATCATCTCCTCAATTCCAATGGTACCGCGAAGGTTCTCTACGTTTCTTCCGAAGAATTCACCAATGAGGTGATCACGGGGATCCGGGAGGACGCCATGCCGGAGATCAGGCGCAAGTATCGGGAGATCGACATCCTGCTCGTCGATGATATCCAGTTCATCGCCGGCAAGGAGAGCACCCAGGAAGAATTTTTCCACACATACAATGCGTTGTACGAGAACGGCAAGCAGATCATCATCTCCAGCGACACCTATCCGAAAGATCTTGCCAATATCGAGGAGCGGCTGCGTTCCCGATTCGAGTGGGGATTGATCGCCGATATTCAGCCGCCTACTCTCGAGACCAAGATCGCGATCCTCCAGAAAAAGGCGATGTACCGAAAAATCGAATTGCCCAACGATGTACTGCTGTTCATCGCCCAGCGGATTAAATCGAACATCCGCGAGCTGGAGGGTTCATTGATCCGGCTGAGCGCTTATGCATCGGTGGCCCAGGTGCCTATCACTCTCGACTATGCCCGGCACGTGCTCAAGGATCTTCTCCCCATGGAGAAGCGTGAGATAACCATCGAGCTGATCCAGAAGGAAGTGGCCAAGTACTTTGATCTCAAGGTTTCCGTGATGCGTTCCAAGAGCCGCACGAAAGATGTCGCACGCCCCAGGCAGATCGCGATGTACCTTTGTCGCGAGCTGACCGACAAGTCGCTTCCCGAGATCGGCGCCAAGTTTGGTGGCAAGGATCACTCGACCGTCATTTACGCCTGCAAGAAAATCGAGGCGGAAGCCCATCGTGATCCCATGTTGGACAAGACCATCACGTTTTTTACGGACATGTTCCGCACCTGAACCTTTCCGAGAGCATTCAGTTGAGTCCGACCTTCGCACCCTGTTTCTCGTTCCATCCGTGCCCGACCGCCTTCGATGCATCGCCGCGAGGGGGCGGCAATCCCTCAGGTCCTGGACCGTCGATGCAGGAAAAGGGCGGCGCTGGCTACCAGGTAGTGAATGCGGATACCGGTGTACACGCACTGGTTGAGAATGCCGGGATACTCCGCCGCCAAATGCTTCCGATGGAACAGTGCCATGGCGTCATGGCCGGCTCGCAGGGAATCCGCCGGTGATTGCTCCCGGCATTTTCCGCGCAAATGAGTGATGGTGGTATCGGGGACGTAGTAGATCCTGAAAACGCCGCCGCCGTGGCGGTTGATGCGATAGCAGAGGTCCAGATCCTCACCGAACAGGAAATAGTCTTCATCAAGACCTCCCAGCTCGCGGAGCAGTTCTGTCCTGCACAGCAGGAACGCGCCGGACAGCGCTTCCACTTCCCGGACCTGAAACTCATCCGAACAGTGGATTTCATACTCGTGCCGCCGCAGAAACCTGGTCAATCCGTTCTCATGACATCTGCCATGCGGCGCATCCCCTTGCAGTGTCGTCCACCAGTGTTCGGCATGCCTGGCCAGACGGAGCAGGCCGGAGAGGTGGAGAAAGGAGGTGAGTGGACGGGGCAGGTGCCGGCGGCAGGTTGTCTGCAACGAGCCATCTTCATTAAGCACCCGGCATCCCGCCGCTCCCGCTTCGGGGGTTCGCTCCATGAATCCCACCATCACGTCCAGCGTATCTGCCGCCACCTCGGTATCGGGATTGAGGAGCAGCAGGTAGCGGCCACGGGCCACATCCATACCCAGGTTGCAGGCTCTTGCGAATCCGATGTTGGAGGGATTGCCGATGATCCCGGCGCGGGGAAAAGCGGCATGCAATCCCGCCACGCTGTCATCAGTGGAAGCATTGTCGACCACTACCACCTCGAACCTGTTCCCCGTGTTACTCTGGGCAATGGATGCCAGACAGCGTTTCAGCAATGGCCCTGAATTCCAGTTGACGATTACGATGGTCAGCGCCACCTGTTCTTTCGCCCAGGGTTCCGGCGTGAAATGTACCCAGTTGTCAGGGCGCGTTCCTTCCTGTTCCCGTGTCGTTTCAAGATTCACCTGTCGTGTTCTCCCTTCTTCACTCCTCCTGTCGAGGCGGGGCACCGGTCGGATCGCCGGCACGGATTCGCGGAGCAATGATACCATGGAACCCACAGGGCTGGTATCCGGCATCCGCCATCCATCTCCACCCCCTGTGAGAGGGAGATGCCTCATGCAGATCCACTGGCCGCGTTTCAAGGGTACTAGCTCCATAGCACGGAGCAAGGTGCCCGTTAAAACCGGCGAATCGACGTGAACGAAGAAACATAAGCCGTCATAAGTCCTTGACTGTCATCGATTCGCGGCGAAAGGTACGGGATTCCGGGCGCGACCCCGATGAGGATACACTCGACAGCTTCGCACCACGCGTCTTGCCACCAAAACAGTGAACGTCTGCCGATCGTTTCATCCTGTCCCAGACAGAAAAAATTCCTGTCGCGGATTGGAGTGCATGGCGTCTGGTATTAGATTATCAATCTTGGAACAGCCTGGCGCATCGTGCGCCTTGACACCGGGTAACCGGATTTTTAAGATGAACACGGAAGTCGTGCGACCTGATGGCGGCATTGGAATACCTGATTTTTCGTGGAATTGGAGTGATATATGAGGAGTGTTATCGGTTTTCTGTTGATCGTCGGTCTCCTCGGTGGTGCGTGCTGGAATGTCGCCGCCGAGGAAATGGATGTTGGTGATGTGATGGCCATCGCGGCTGATCCTGACGATGCAGACACGCTCTACATCGGAACGACCAAGGGGTTGTTTTCCGTTTCGCACCTGGCGAAAACCCCCAAGCTCACCTGTATCGGCATGCCGGACATCGCTATCAACGCCCTCGCATTCGATCCGGCTGCATCCGGGGCGACGCTCTATGTCGGCACGTTCGCCTGGGGATTATACGAATTTACCAGCGATGGCGGCGACTGGACGTATCGCAAGGTCGATGACGTCGCCACATCAGGTATCAATGATCTGAAATTCGATATCAAGGATCCCGGAACGCTCTACGTGGTGGCCAACCGTCATCTTTACAAGAGTGTGGGAACGCCACGGACTTTCGAACGGTTGCGCAACACCCCGAAAAATGTGCTGTTCGAACGGCTTTTTCTCGATCCGGCGGCGCCTGAGATCATGCGTCTGAAGGGCTTCACTTCAGAGTACTTCATCAGTTCCAACGGGGGCGAGTCCTGGGAGGATGATCCCACCCTGAAGACCTACCTCCATTCCTGGGTGGTGGATAAAAAAGTCACTTCGATGTGTGCCAATGTCAACCAGGAGAGGGTCATATGCTGGCGCGCCATGGCTGTGCTGCTGTCGGATTCGATCAAGCACATCGATTTCTTTCCCGAAGACCATCGCACGCTGCTCGTGAGCACCTTCGGCAACGGCTTGTACAAGGTGCGACGCATTCAGAATAAATGGGAAGTCACCGGTTTCGAGTCCACCGAGAACAAACCGATTTACAGCACGTTGGTACGGAACTTCGATCCCCTCGACATGTACATCGGAAGCGCCAACGGCATCCTGCACACCACCGATGGCGTGACCTGGGCACCAGTATGGTAACTATTTCTCGCGAGGAGACCGGAATGTGAGGTACCTGCTTTTTTTCGGCCTGGTGGTCCTGATCCCATTGCTCGCGTATGCTGCATTCATGCAAATGTCATTCTCCGACGAGGAGGTCGCCCAATGGACGCCGGCCATCCATCCGGATCGAACCGGGGGGGCTCGCGCATCCACCATGTTCACCCGCAACCGCAACCTGTCATCCAGAACATCCAGGTTGGTTTCGTCAAAGAGTATTTTCCATCCCGAACGGCGGGGAACCGAAGCCACCGGGGAAGAAGTGGAGAATGTCGAGGAGACTGTCCAGAGCGAGGCGCCGAGTGACATCAAGGTCACCGGCATTGTGCGCATCGGCGCTGATCGCCGGCTGGCGTACATGACGAATACTAAGGAGGATGCGTCAAGCATCGGAACCTATGAGGAGCAGGATGTCATCGGTGAGTATGAAATCATCGAGATTCTTGCGGACCGGGTCAAGCTTCAGCAGGACAACAAGGTATCGGTGGTGAAACTGAGTTCCGCCGTTGATCGCCGCGCCGCCGCCCGTCGTTCTTCCCGAACAGTGGGCGGCAGGTCGTCTTCACGGAACGAACAACGCGCTGTTGGCCCCACGGGCGCTTCCCGGTTCAGTCGTTCCCCCGGGCGCAATGCCGGGCAGAATGTCGACGACGCGCGTGAAGAACAGGCCGCGGCAGCACGCCAAGAAAGGATGCAGCAGAGGGAAAAGATGCGCAACACAGCCGCCGCCGATCGTGCCGGCAACCCGGATTTTCCTGACGACCGTTTCGATGATGGCAGCGATTCAGGCAACGACGCCGCCGAACGAAGGACCTCGGTTTCCGGCGCTTCCAGGTCCTCGATGTCTTACGGGAGGTCCGGCAGCGTCTCGGGACGTCGTTGAGCAGTACTTCCCGGTTCGGGGTATTCCCCCGGTTTCACCCTCGTTCAGGCATCACGATACTCTTGTGGATCGCCGGCGCCCTGTACTATTGCTCGTATTGGGACTTCGGCCTGAACCTGTGGGATGAGGGCGTCCCGCTCCATGGCGCTTTGCGGCTGTTAGCCGGCGATCGCCCCTATGCCGATTTTTACGGCTACCAACCAGGCCGCTACCTGCTGTTTGCATTGTCTTTCAAACTCATGGGCATCTCCGTGCGGGGGCCTCGTCTCCTCATGGGTATTCTTGGCGGCGCGCTCCCGGCGCTCACCTACCACTGCGCCGCATACCTGACTCCCATGGCGTTCTCCCTCGCTGCTGCGGGGATGGCCCTGGTGGCGCCCTGTTGTTACTACAACCGTTTCTTTCCCCTGGCGATCATTGCCGCCATGAGTCTTTCAATCGCGTACCTGCGCCGGCGCACTGCCCCGGCGCTTATCTGGATAGGGTTCCTCGCCGTATTGGTTTTCTATTGCAAGCTGGAAATCGGTGTAATGCTCTTGATCAGCCTGACCGGCTTGTCGCTGCTCTATCCGGTGGCAGGTCGCCGTGGCCGGTTGAAAGGTGGTTGTATTTTGGGTGGCATCACGGCCGTGGCTGTGGTGCTGCCTGTTTTCATCCTTGCTGACAGGATCCGGTTGCCCTGGCTGCTGCGGTATTCATATCACCTGACTTTCGGACTCCGGCACGCCTGGAGTACGCCAGTGCCGCGCTTGACCGATCCCCCTCCCGCCGGCATTTCGGTTGCCGGAGGCATGACAGAAGCCCTGTGGTTCGCAGTCCCACCCGTGCTGTACCTGGTCAGTGCGATCCTGTTGTCGCATCTTGCACGGCGGCGACGGTGTCCCCTGTCCGAGATCAGGGTGCTCATGATGATCACGTTCTGGGGTTTGTTCGCCCATGCCCTGATCGTCTGGCGCGCGGGCTGGGGAAATCTGCTGCGTTCACTGCATCCGGCGTATGTGCTGATGGCTTGGCTGAGCTGCTGGAGTCTCACCAGGGTTCGTTCCAGCCGCGGAATCGTCCGCTGCGCCTGGCTGGTGCCTGGCTTGCTGCCCATTGTCCTCTTCACCCTCTTCATGGGGTATCTCCTGGTCGAGGGTGACGAGTCGGCCGGCGCCATGGCCATGCGGTTCCAGTCCAATGTACTCCTCGATCATCCGCGCGCCCGGGTTCATTGTGATTCGCATACCGCGGAAATTGTGGAGGAAATGGCGCAGCGCATCGAAGAACTCCTCGACGGGGATGACGAGTTGCTGGCGCTGCCGCTCCACCCGATATTCAATTTTCTGTCCGGTCACCTGAATCGCGGGTATTACGAATGGATTATCCCCGGCACGTTCATGGATGCTATTGAGGAGCGCGACTATACGGAGAATATGCTGAAGAGGCGGATCCCGCTGGTGATTTACCGGGACTTCGCCATCGATGGCTTCGAGGCGAGACGCCTGCCCGTTTATGCGCCGTACCTGTTCGATTCCCTCCTCAACGCCTATCGCTTCGATCGCTGGATCGGCTCGTTCGCGTTATTGACCAAGCGCCCGCCGGGATTGGTTGAGGACTTGATCACCACCTGCGCACTCACCGAACGGTGCTGGTGTGATGGTTCGGTGCGGCTGGGCCGCTTTGGACCGAGAGGGGACATTCCCGCCCTGGTGCTCGATTCTCCGGTCGTGCTGGAAATTCCCGTCGATGTCATTGATCCGGTTCATTTCGAGACCGGACTCTGGAGCGATGGTTCACTGGCGGGTGTCAGCGTGGAGGTGATCGGCGAAGACGGGAGTATGGTTCTTCCACCGGTCGCTCAGGCTCAGGATGGGAGTGCGTTCATAACCGCCAATCTCGCAGGTGGAGTAACCGCTGTCCGGTTGTCGGTCGAGGCTGGAGACTCGTCGTCTCGTTCGGTCTGGTGGGTGCGGCCGGTCTGCGACATGTTGGGAGTCGGGAGAGGGGAGCCACCGCTGCGATCGATGGGTGATGGTGGTGCGGAGGTGATGCCGGGAGACAGCGAATCGGGGATTGAAAAATGACCGGACAGGAGGATTATGACGTGAGTGGCGGTATGGAAGGCGGTATGGAAGGCGGTATGGAAGGCGGTATGGAAGGCGGTATGGAAGGCGGTATGGAAGGTGGCATGGAAAATGGGCATCTGGATCGGGTGCGGCTTCATTATGAGCGATGCCTGGCGGCGTACGGAGATGATCCGCGCGGGGTGGATTGGAGTGATCGCCGCGGTCAATCGCTGCGTTTCCGCATCCTGTCGGAAGTGGCAAATTTGCGGGGCAGTCGGGTGCTGGATGTCGGATGCGGACTCGGTCACCTGCATGACTATTTGCAGGAACGGGAGATTCCTGTCACCTATGAGGGGTACGATGTTTCCCCCAAGATGATCGAAGCGGCCCGGCGCCGGCATCCCGGAGTCACTTTCACGGTAAATGACTTGTCGGGTTCGGAACCGGTGGTGGATTCCTTCGATGTGGTGATTGCCTGCGGCGTGTTTTTGGTCAAAGACACGGCTGCTGACGAGGCATGGGAGCGGCTGGTGCGGACTATGGTCAGACGGATGTTCGAAATCGCCAGGGTGGCGGTCAGTTTCAATCTGCTCAGCAGCGAAGTGGATTTCATGGATGACCGGCTGTATTATTGCCCACCCGATGCCATGCTGCGCTTCGCTCTCGGCTTGAGCAGGTATGTCGTGATCCGTCACGAGTATCCGCTCTACGAGTATGCGGTCTATATCTACAAGGAGCCCCCGATGGGAATGGTGAAGGGAAAATCGTGAAACGTGTCGTGATACTTCAGCCAGGCTATCTTCCATGGTTGGGTTTTTTTGATCAATTGGATCTTGCTCATACATTCGTGATCTATGACGACGTTCAGTATGACCGTCGCGGCTGGCGCAACCGGAACCGTGTGAAAACGCCCACGGGGCCTTGTTGGTTGACCGTTCCGGTGGAGCAGAAGGGGGCCTTCCATCAGACCGTGCTAAGCACCAGGATCGCTGCCGGTGAATGGCGGCGGAAGCATCTCGGCACCCTGGCGCGCAACTATCGGCCGGCACCGTTTTTCGACAGGTATTACCCGGCGTTCGAGGAGATCCTGCAGGAGCCGTTCGAGTTTCTGGTGGATCTCGATTTGGCGCTGATCGAGCTGATCGCGGCAGAACTCGGCATCGTAACCACGATGGTCAGGTCGTCAGGGCTGTCTATCCAAGGCGGCAAGACCGATCGCCTGGTGGAGATCTGCCGGTATCTGGGCGCCACCCACTATCTTACCGGGAACGCAGCGCACAATTATATAGACCTGGGCAGGTTCGGCGAATGTGGAATCAGGGTGGAGTTTCATGACTACGTGCATCCGGAATACAGGCAGCAGTTCGGTGCATTCTTGCCGTATCTGTCCATAGTCGATCTTTTGTTCAACCATGGTCCGGACAGCCTCGATATCCTGTCGAGCCGCCGCACGGGCCGTTTCGAGGAGCAGTCATGAGTGGGAAGCCAGCCATCGAGGGGGGGCAGCCGGTACGCGAAGCGTTTTTACCCTTTCAGCGTCCCTGGACGGGAGTCGAGGAAGAACAGGAAGTGATCGAGGCCATTCGCTCGGGATGGATGACCATGGGACCTCGGACTATGGAGTTCGAGAAGCGGTTCGCCGAGTTCATCGGCTGCGCCCACGCCGTCGCGGTGAACTCCTGCACCGCCGGTCTGCACCTTGGCATGGTCATTAATGGAGTGGGAGTCGGTGACGAAGTGATCACTTCACCCATAACCTTCGCCTCGACCGCCAATGTCATTGTCCACCAGGGCGCCACCCCTGTCTTCGCCGAAATCGAACCGGACACGCTGAATATCGATGCCGCACGGATCGAGGAGCGGATAACGGAACGGACCAGAGGAATCATCCCGGTGGATTTTTGCGGCCATCCATGTGATATGGAGCAGATTCACGACCTTGCCCGTCGATATGGCTTGTTTGTCGTTGAGGATGCGGCACACGCGGTCGGGGCATCCTACCGGGATCGTTCCGTGGGCACGTTATCGCCGCTTACCAGTTTCAGCTTCTATGCAACCAAGAACATGACCACCGGCGAGGGTGGGATGATCACCACCGGAGATGCCGGCCTAGCCGATCGCTGCCGGCAGTTGCGGCTGCATGGCATGAGCCTTGATGCGTGGAAGCGGTATGGTGGTTCTGGATTCAAACGGTGGCAGGTCACCGCGCCCGGTTATAAATACAATATGACCGACCTGCAAGCCGCCATCGGTCTGCACCAACTCAAGCGGTTACCGGGATTCAATGATATCCGGAGGCGTTACATGGACTGGTACCGGGAGAAGCTGCGCGATCTCGAGGAGATTGAATTCCTGGTTGAAAAGGAGTACGCGGCGAGTTCACACCACATGTGCGTGCTGAAAATCAAAACCGGGCTGCTGCGGTGCGACCGCAACCACCTTCTGGATGCCATGCAGGCGGAGGGGATCGGTGTCGGGATCCATTTCGAGGCGGTCCATCTCCAGCCGTTCTATCGTGAAGCGTTCGGCTGCAAACCGGGAATGCTACCCGCAGCAGAGGATATCGCGGCGCGCATCCTGTCCATCCCGCTGTATCCCCGACTGGAGGAGAAGGACCTGGAGGATGTGGCGGAAGCGGTTCGCAAGCTGATAACCTTCTATCGGCGTTGATCTTTATCGGATAAGACCGGCTCGGGGTGCCGGTGTCCGGAACCAGCATGATTCGCGATTCGGGATTGGCATGAGGCGGTGACAATGGCGGCAATGCGGGGTTCAAGGTTCTCCGTATGGATCATTGGGTTCGTCCTGGCGGTCGTCGTTGCGATCCTGTTCGATGGTGTGTGGCGGAAAGGGGAAGTGCTGTATCTGCTGGACATCGCCATGCAGAATCATCCTTTCCAGGCATATGCCTTTCCAACCCTGCTGCATGGTACCGTACCTCTCTGGTGCCGCTGGATCGGCTGCGGTTTCGCGCTTTTTGCGGAGGGTCAGAGCGGGGTGTTCTACCCGCCCTCTATACTCCTGCACGCTTTGCTGGCGCCGCTATGGGCGATCACCATCGGCGTGCTCCTGCACCTGACGGCAACGGGCGCTTTCATGTACGCATTCCTGCGTGTTCGAGGCGCCTCTCCGGTACCGGCGTTATTCGCCGCTGTCGGATGGTGTGGCAGTACCTACTTTTCTTCACATTATCTCCTCATCCCGTTTTTCTACACCGTGGCATGGCTGCCCCTCGGTCTGTGGGGACTGGAGCGGTACCGACGGCAGCCGGGCAGGGAGATTGTCTTCCTGGCTGTCCTGGTGGCCGTTCAGGCGCTGGCTGGTCATCCCCCCGGATTGTTCATCTGCCTGGTGACGTACCTGTTGTATGCAGGAATCCAGGCGCTGGTGACATCGGTGGGAGGCGTGGCGGTGCGCAGGGTCATCAGGACTGCGCCGGCGCTGATTCTGGGAGCGCTGCTGGCGGCTGTGCAGCTCATCCCCACCGCCAGACTCGCGCTCGCATCCCCCCGGGGCGAAGGACTGGTGTACGAGCGCATGACGGACATGTCTTTCCCACCCCGCTGCCTCTTTTCCATCCTGGTGCCGGGATTGTTCGGAACCCCGGCCGATGATTCCGCCTGGGCGGTCATGGACGGGTATTCCTGGGAGTTCACCGCGTATCCTGGGATGCTGGTACTGTTGCTGGCCATACATGGTGTCCGGGTCGGTCCCATGCGCCGGCGCGCTCCGTTCCTGTTGCTGGCGGTCATGGGTTTGTTGCTCATGCTGGGAGGGTACACCCCCTTGTATCGAATGTTGGCGCTGTTACCCGGGGCTGATTTTTTCAGGATTCCGGCGCGCTTCGCGCTGCTCTTCATGGCAGGCTTGGCCGGGCTGGCGGCGCTGGGCCTGGAGGACTGGCGGCAGCGTGGCGGGCGGGTGCTGACAGGCCCGGTCCTGGTGGTGGCGGTCGGCCTGGTCCTGGTGTTCGTTCCGAACGCACTGTTTGCATTGCGATCAGACCGGGCAGAGTTCTACACGACCGCTCGATTTCTGCGGATAGAGGCTGCCTGGGCCCGCGCCGTGCTGCTGGCCGCGGCACTCCTGATCCTGGCCCTGGTGATAGACCGTTTGGTGAAACAGCGGCCGCGGATGGCACTGGGACTCGGCCTGGTGGTGGTACTCGCCGACTTACGGCTCGCCGCCCTTGGATTCACTCACACCATGCCGTCCGCGATGCTGTCGGCGGTGCCCGGTACGGTTGCAACCTTGTCGGAGCGAGGGATCGAGGGTAACACAATCAGCCTGGTGGATGAGCGCTCCTCGACGTTCAACTGGCATAAAGGGTGGCTGCTGTCATCTCGATCTTATGCGATGATCGATGACCTTCTGTTCATGTATTCACCGGTGTTGCATGGTATCGAAGGATGCTCGCTCAACGGCTGGAGTCCTCTCCACCCGGCGGCCATGCAGCGCCTGCAGTCGCGGTTGTCGCCCGGCGTGCTTCGGTTGTTGGGGGTGAATGCCGTGATCACGACTCCTGACCAGTCGCTGCCAGGGATGCGTCGAAGTGCCGTGCACGAGGATTATACCCTGCAGGTGACTGAGCCGCCGGCATCGAGGGAGTCATTTGGGTGGCGGTTGCAATGGGAAACGGACCGCACACCGGTGGAGATGGCCGAGTTGGCGGTGTTGCAGCCGCCTGGAGTGCTGTACACTTCCGCGCGAGTGGCGGCAGGCGGGGGCGTGTCTGGCGGGATGGCGACCCGGCGCTGGACCGGCGCGAATCGGTTCGATCTAAGTGTGGATTGTCGGGCGGCTGGGGCGTTGTTGCTGGCGCAGCAATTCGATCCCGGGTGGCGGTTTTCCAGCGCTGCGGCGGATATTGCGGCGGTGCCCGTGAACGGCGCCCTGACCGCGTTGCTGGCTGTGCCTGGCGAGGTGGAGGTGGAGGCATGCTACGAGCCGATTTCATATCGATTGGGATTGTTTGTGACGATAGTGTCGACGGCCGGTTTAATCATGGCGACCGTTGGGCGGCGCCGTGCCGTGGCCTGGAAGGTGCAGGTGGTGGAAATCGGCGATCGGCGGGTGCGCCGGCGGCTCATACTGTGCCTGGTTGGATGTGCGGGGTGCGTGGTGTGGGGGATGGCGAGCTGCGGGTGGTACGCAAGCCTGCGCTGGCTGTGGCTATGGAAGTGCCATGTTTATAGTGAGTTGCTGTCCTTTTTATGAAAAATATTTTTTTTCTTTACCTTGTACAATTTTTCTCAAACGGAATCGTTTACCTAAATGAACACGGCACGAAATCCATGGTGGACGAAAGCTTGGAATTCATGCTGTGTATGCACGAAAGCTTGACTTGGCTTTCGTGAAGGGTATAATAACCCTCGCAAACTATCGGGCCGAACGTATAGAAATCGTGTGAAGTTTGAAACAATGTTTAAGGAGGTACAGGATGAAGAAGATTCTCGGAATTCTCGGTTTGGCGGCTTTGATGGCGCTGGTCGTGGGCGTTGCCCTCGGCGATCAGTTGATTCCCTTCCCCTATTGGCAGCACGGCGCTGGCGTGAGCACCTTCTGGTCGATCTCCAACTACGGCTGCGATGTCCCCGCTGTGGTGACCATCAATCTGTTGAACGCGGGCGGCTCTCTGGTTCAGTCCACCGTTGGCACGATCGCCAACGAGGCTGGCTGGTTGGTTGACACCGCCAGCTGGGGCGGCGGCTGGTACACATCGGGCAATGCCTCGGGCTTCGGCACCTATGATCTGGCTGCCTCGGCCGACTGTGTGTATCTGTGGGCGGCCGTTTACGGCGTGCTGCCGCAGGGCCAGACCGGCTTCACCATCATCATGCCGGCCAACCCCTACGGCGTAGAGTAATTCTCTAGGCACTAAAAGGGTTCCGGGACTCCGGGACCCTTTTTTTTGTACCTGCGGCCAGAGCGGCAGGCGTGGTGTTTGGTCACGGTTCCGCCGTTGCTTCGCGAGCCACGGACGGACAGCAGGAGACGGTCGCGGATCACCCTGGAGGATTCAGGCCGTGGACTGAGGGCGGCCACTCGGCTGTTGCGCCCCGGCCGGATTCAGGATATACTCGTACAACTGTTTGTGATTCAGAGTCAAGCGTCAGAAGAGCGGGATTCTCAATCGATTCTAGCCTGGAAGATCAGGATTCAAGGAGATTGGCCACATGAGTAGATGGAGCAAAGGCATGGTGATGGCTGCCCTGCTGATGGCGGTTATTGGCTGCGGGCATGACAAAACCGAAGAGGAAAAACGGATCGAGAAGATCAAACCGTTTGTCGATCGTGGGTTCAATGCCTTCCGCTTGAAGGATTACGACAAGGCCATCAAGGAATGGGAGCAGGCGCTGGCGATAAATTCAGGATTGGATTATCTCTACACGAACATCGGTCAGGCGTATTATTTCCTGGATCAACAGGACAAGGCCCTGGAGTACTGGCTTAAGTACCTGGAAAAGAATCCCAAAAACGCCCACATTCACAATAATCTCGGCAGCTATTACAAGGATCGCAAGGAGTTCGACCAGGCCATCGAGTATTACAAGAAGGCCATCGAGTATCATCCCAGCTATATATTGCCGTACTACAATCTTGGTCTGATCTTCAACGAAACTGGCCGGATCAGCGAAGCTGTGGCCTACATCGACAAGGCCCTGCAGATCGCTCCTGAAGATTACAGGTTGGCGATGTTGCGAGCCAAACTCTACGTGAGCGAGAACAAGCCCGATCAGGCTATTGCCATGTATCGCCGCTGTATCGCCAGGGTTCCTCAGGAACCGGAGGCGCGGATCTACCTTGCTGAACTGCTCATTAAGACCGGTGAACTGGAGGAAGCCGCCACCGAGATTGAAACCGTATCGGTGCAGACTCCCGGTTTCCCGCTCATCGATTACGTCACCGCACTCCTTGACCTCACCAAGAAAGAACATCTCGAGGATATCCCGCAACGCATCGATAACGTGGCTAAAGCCAATCCGCCTGACATGATCAAGTACTGGATCGTGACCATCAAGGCTTATCTGCTCATGAATAAACCACAGTTGGCCTTGGAGACCATCGATCGTCTGTTGGTGGGGGTTGCGGAGGGTGATAAAAGCACCAGGTCGGAACTGGCGTATCTGAAGGGTAAGGCATTTGCGGGATTGAATAACGGCACCCAGGCCGCCAGCGAATTCAACAACGCGCTGCAGATGGATCCCACCACGCCCAATCGTGAAGCAATTCAACGGCATCTCGCTGATTTGAATGGCGCAAGCCATGAGGAAGGATAACAGCATGCGAACCTACCTGTTGACAGCGATTGTCGTCGGTCTCTCACTGGGACTCCTGGTCTCATGCGCCCACAAGATGATTCAGGAACCCGACCGAGTGGCAATGGACGAATCCAAGGCACAGTTGCTCGAACGCGCCCAGCTCTTCTGGAAGGCACTCTATGAGAACGACATCGAGACCCAGGTGGCCATGCGTTCCCCGCGACACCGATCTCTCCAGCTAAACCTCAAGGGTGGCCAGAGTCAGTCATTCAACTTCGTCAATTACAAGATCGACGCCATTGAAATGGATGCGGACGCAAACGGGGCTACCGTGGTGATCACGTACTCCTTCATCATGCCGCCCGTGCCGCGCCCAAAGGTGGTGGTTGGTCAACCCACGCGCTGGGAGTTGATAGAAGGCGTCTGGTATCCGGAATATAAAGAAGAAGAGGATTCCTCGCACATTTCCGGCGCCCGTCGATAAGCGGTTTCCAACAACATGACGGCAGCGGACGAGAGACCGGACCTCAGCGCTGGCACGCCATTGCTGATAGTATTCCTGACGGTTCTCAATACCGGCAATGTTCCGCCGGTGTTTCCCCTGCTGCGTATCCTTCCCGGCTCTTTTCCCTGTCCTTTCACCCATTCGGGGGTCGCCAATCCATTACAGCAGATTCTGACCAGCGCGATCATCGGGTTGGCGATTCTCCACGTGCTGGTGGATTGCCTGCTCCGCGCCGCGCCCGGTGCCTCGAGATGGCGTCGGTGGTTTCCGACCTACGGATGGTCGATGACCGTGACAACGATCCTCGTACTGCTCACCACGGTTGTCCCTCAGCTCGCGCATGTCAGCATCCGCGCCCGGACCGGCAACCTGTCCTACACGCACGACGGCGGCTGTCTGTACATGGAGGAAGCAGCGCGATTCATCATCGAGGGCCGGGATCCGTACGTCGAGTCCTACCGGGGCACCAGCGTGGCCGTGAAGTTCGCCGGTGATCCCTTCTGGCGTACGCAGGTCCACGAACACATCCTCGATCACAATCCGTACCTCCCTGGACCGATCCTCATGACTGTTCCCGCCATGCTGGTGATGGAACGGCTTTGTGGATTTTATGATCAAAGGCTTCTGTATATACCAGTGTTGTGTCTTACACTGATCCTGTTCCCGCTCCTGTTCGCGCGATGCAACCGTCCCGCCGCCCTGGCGCTTTTTGCGCTCAATCCGGTGGTGAGCATGTACCTGGTCCAGGGAACCATGGACGTACTGCTGTTCGCCGCTCTTACCGCCCACCTGCTACTGGTGCGCCGCGGTTCTTTTACAGGCGCATCGCTGGTTCTCGGGCTCGCGTGCGTTATCAAGCAATTCGCCTGGTTCATGGTACCTTTTCACTTGGTATACTGTGCATCACTCCTGGCGCACACTCGGCTTTCATGGACTGGCGAATGGTTCCGCCGCGCTGTTATACCCTTGGTAATCGTTGGTTTATGCCTGGTGATGCCGTTTCTTGTGAGCGCTCCGAAGAGTTTCATCGAGGACGCGGTGCTCTTCAATTTCGGATTGCTGGGAAGATCGTACCCCTTCGGTGGTACGCCTGGATTCGGCATGGCCAATGTGCTGCTTGCCCTGGGTGTCGTTCCGGATACCATGCATGAGTTTCCCATGTTCCTGTTCCAGATTCCGGCACTGGTGATCGGAGCCTTGTGTGCGCTGCTGCTCTGGCGCCGGCCTTCAGTCCGAAGCCTGAGCAGCGGTTTCGCCCTGTCCACATTGCTGTTCCTGTACTCGAGCCGCATGTTCCACTTCAGCTACCTTGGCGTTTTTACCACGTTTCTCCTGGTTGCCTACCTGGCGGAAGAATCTCCCAGCCGCCGCGCCCGGTCCAGATCGGACCGGTACGCGGGATTTCCCGGTGCCTGATTGACCGCGATTTCCAACTCGTCAACAGCATCTTTGTACCGCCCCTCGTAGAGCAGCGCCAGGGCTTTGGTATGTCGGTAGGCCGGAATGGCAGGTTCCAGCTCCACCGCGCGGCTGGCGGCGGCGAGGGAATCATGCGCCGTCGATGCATCCTGCAACCGATACCAGCTCAAGTCATTCCAGTAACCG
>JAFGDC010000558.1 GCA_016932295.1 candidate division CSSED10-310 bacterium | reverse complement strand
CTCTATCGAAACCAAAGACACCGGCACGCCCGGAAAACGCGCCTCACCAACAGCAACGAAACAATACCGTGGAACGGTCAGCAACAACTCAGCGATCGAGGTCAAGCTCACTGAAGAAAAAGGCGATCTCGATGGCCGCCGAGGCCTGTGAATCGGAACCGTGCACGGCGTTGCGGCGGGTATTCGTGCCATACAGTGCGCGAATCGAACCCTCCGGCGCCTCATCGGGATTGGTGGGACCCATCAGATGCCTGGCATCCTCGATGGCGTGCTCTTTTTCGAGCACCATGGCAAAGATTGTTCCGGATGACATGAACTCGGTGAGTGGTTCGTAGAACGGTTTCTTTTCATGTACGGCATAGAAGCGCATGGCTTCCGGCCTGGTCAGACGGACCGTCCTGGCCGCCACCATAACGAATCCGGCGGTCAGAAAATGATCGATAATCCTGCCTGTTTTTCCCTTGGCGAACGCTTCGGGTTTGATCATGATCAGGGTTCGTTCCACGTCGATTCCTTTCTGAAGCTGCTCCCGGGCAGCATTGCAACGGGAGGAACGGTACAGCGCCGCCGTACCGGGGATGAACCGGAAACATGTCTGGTCTTTACTGGTAAGTGGCGATGGTTCAAAGCCTTGCTCGTCCCTTCCAGCGTGTGAGCAGACCGGTGGTCAGGAGCAGAATGATCAAGAGCAATCCGGTGGTGGAGGTGGTGGGAATAGGCGCGGGAGTCGGCGTAAGGGTTATGGTCGGGGTCAGCGTGATGGTGGGTGACGGCGTGGGTGATGGCGTGGGCGATTCCGTGGGGATCTGAGTGCTGGTGACTGAAGGGGAAGGGCTGGGAGAAAGGGTGGGAGTGAGGGTGGCTGTCATGGTGGGACTGTCGGTGGCGGTTGGCGGCATGGTCGGTGGTTCGGTCGGGCTGGCTTCCGCGGTGGCGGTCGGTGGCGCGGTGGGGAACGCGGTCGGTGTCAGGGTGGCGGTGCGGGTGGGTGACGGCGTGGGTGTAGCCGATGGGCAGACTTCATTCACCCGCAGCTCGAAATCATCGAAATAGGCATGGTACGAAGTGCTCGATGTATTGGAATTGATCCGCAGCTTGACATCATCCTGACCGACGAAACTGGTGAGATTGACACAAACCTCCCGGCACTCCGCATTGCTGTTGTCGTGCCCAGCCACCAGTGATGTCCAGGTACCGCCGTCATCGGTGCTGATCTCGATGTCGGGGGAGAGGGAATAGAAACCGTCCCAGGAATAAGAGTAGTGCAGGCAGGCGCTGCCCGCCGCTGACAGGTCGAAACAGGCGGTCTCCGCGGAACAATACGGCGTACCGCTTCCCAGATACATCGAGTAATCTCCGCTGCCACCGCAAGGACCGCCGGAAGTGATGTAGGGTCCATTGCCGGTGCAGCTCTCCCATTCATCCGGAAAAATGGTGCAGATCGCTCCCGACTGGAAGAAAGCACCGAAATCACTCTCATACCATGGGTCGCAGTCGCTGCTGGCACCGCTGCCGGTGATTTCCAGGCCGTCTATCCACATGTTGTTGGAGAAGTGATTCCGTTTCCAGCGGATGTAGTTCACCATGCCTGGAGTCAGGGTGATGGACGCCGGGTTGCATGCACCGATGACAGTGTGATCCAGCACCTCCGTGAAACCAGTGCTCTGCGTGCAGTTCAGATCGGTGGAAGCGGTTTTCTTTTCCGCCCTCACATCTGCATCGGCGAACTGGTAATACGTGTAGGTCATGGCGCATGGCCCGCTGTCGTCACGCAAATCGATGCCGATGATGATGTGAGAGGTGGACGAATTTGTGCGCAGTGTCCTTCCGGACATGCACAGTGGCGTATTGCTGCTCAGTGGGACATACTCGTTGTCCCAGCAGACGCCGGGGTCCGCCTGGGTATTGCAGGTACCATCGTCGAAGTTTTCCTGGTACAACACCGCTGCGTGACCGGGGGCACCGGTCAGACAGGCGAAGAGGAACAGGCTCGCGATGATCGCCGCCTGCGCGACTTGGAACAATAATCGTGTTTTCATGAACTACATCCTTCCCGCTGGTGATGCCTGGACAGTGATCCCGGTCTTTCATTGTAATCAGTCGCTGGATGATTGCAATGCTTCACTGTGTCCCAAATCCACCGCCTATGATCGGGAAGGATGTCCCGCATGTCCGGTGGACACATTTCAAGGGTAATAGCTCAGTCCTCGGAACAGGTTTCCTTTCACAATCGGCGAATCGACTTGCTCAAAGAAAAAATCCGTCGTCGTAACGCCTTCGGTGCCCAAGCTCCCAGCGAAGATACAAGATTCCGGGTACGACCCCGCTATCCCCCAGAGTCTTCAGACTCGTCACCGGGTCTCGAGTGGAATGGCTGTATCCGGCAGCCGGCCGGGTTATGGACTTATCGGTCCAAGGTTTTTATAATCGTGTGAACTCAACATGTCTCCGGGCGGGAGGAATCATGCCGCGGCCAGATATATCCCTGACGTTTCCTTGCTTCAATGAAGAGGAGAATGTCGCCCGCACGATTGACTCCGCTCTGGAAGTGTTAAACAGCCTGGCCGGCGCGTTCGAGGTGGTGGTGACCAACGATGGCAGTACCGACCGGACCAGGGAGATCGCCGAATCGTATGCGGAACGGCTGCCCGGCCGTGTGCGGGTGGTAAACCTGGAGACCAACCACGGCTATGGTTTCGCCCTGAAAACCGGGCTCAAGGCATGCCGGTACGAATGGGTGTTCTTCACCGACGGTGATCTGCAGTTTGACCTGGCGGAGATGGATCTGCTCATACCATATCTGGACAATTTCGACATCGTGACCGGATATCGCCGGCGGCGAGGCGATCCCATCATCCGATCATTCAACAGCTTCGGGTGGAAATTGGTGGGGTGGCTGCTTCTTGGGGTGCGAGTCAAGGATTTGAACTGCGCGTTCCGGTTCTACAGGAAGAGTTTTCTTGATGCCATTTCCATCGAATCGGCCGGCGCCATGGTGAATCTGGAAATGTATGCCAGGGCAAAGCGCCTGGGCATGCGTATCAAGGAGGTGCCTGTTTCCCATTATCCCCGGCTGCACGGCTCTCAAACCGGTGCCAATCCGCTGGTGATCATGAAGGCTTTCAAGGAACTGCGGCAACTGTACCGGTCACTGAAATGAGGTATCCATGAGTTTTCCCAGGCTGATCCACAATCAGGATGAAAACTTCCTTGACGAGGTGTTAGAACGGCTGTTGATGGCCCGCGAAGACAGCTTTCTGGATATCGCCTCGACGCAGTTCGGCCTGAATGGTTTCGCGCGCCTGCGCCAGGCGCTGTTCGCCCAAAAAGCGGTTCGCGTGCTGCTCGGGGCGTTCGCGGGATTCGGGTCCGACAGCCTGCCGCTGCCGGCCACCATCACAGTTCCCAAGCAGTTACGCAGAGAACTGGAGCAGTTCCCCTACGATGAGGAACACCTGACCCTGGTGCGCGACCTTATGTTTTTCCTCGGCAACCAGCGAGTGGAGGTAAGGTTGCTCTACCAGGGATTCCTGACCACCAATCTGTACCTGGTGCAGGGCAATCGAAACGACGAGATGTCTCCACGAGCCGCGATCGTGGGGAGCAGCACGTTTTCCATGCAGGGATTCCGGTCGCCGCAGGAATTGAATGTACTCTGCCTGGCGGAAAATCCCGAAACCGGGGAGGTCGACTCCGAGCCGGTCGCCGACACCGCCAGGGATTTGGCGCATTGGTTCGAAGGCCGCTGGTCCCGCTCCTGGTCGTTCAAGAGTGAACTCCTCGATATCCTGGACTCGTCCAAGTTCGGCCGCAAAGACTACATGCCCTACCAGGTCTACATGAAGACACTACATGAATACTTTTTGGGGGGCGAGGAGCCGCCGGAAGAAGCGCCCAGCCTGACCGGCGATTTCCATTATTATGCCCTGCGCCAGGCACGGGAAATAATCGGCCGCCATCGCGGGGTGATGATCGCTGATTCTCTGGGTCTCGGTATGCGCTGGCTTGCGAGGAAACTGTTCGAGGAACGGGTGGTGCTCCCCGGATTTCGATCTTTGCTCATCTGTCCGGCGGTCTACGTCAAACCATGGCAGGAGGAATTCAGCGAGACCGCCGCGCCGCCGGAAGTCATCACCCATGAGGACGTGGCATCTGGAACGGTGAAGCTCGAACATAAAGTCGACATGCTCGTGATCAATCACTCGGAACTCTTCAACGATCCCACCTCAATCGCCTACCGCAACCTCCGCAGCCTCATCGAGAAACTGGACGATGCCTACACCGGGGATGAACCGCTGCCGATCATCCTGATGACCAGATCTCCCATCACCGGCGACCTGATGGATCTCTACCACCAGTTGTCGCTTATCACCCGGGGCGACAACGAATATTTCTCATGCGTTGGGATCGAGGATCTGTTCGGTTATTTTCTCCGCGCGAAAAAATATCCCCAAAAAAGTACCGGTATCGTGGCAGTGTACAACCTACTGGAAGAGGTGGTGGTGCGGCGGAGCCGCGCGTTCCTGGCCAAAAATCCATCCTCCGGGGCCATTTTCGGCCGGAAGATACGGCTGCCGATGCGAACACTCACCTCCATTGCATATGATTTACCGGCGGCCTATGGCAATGCCTTCGAACCCTTGTTGACCTGCCTGCGCAACCTGACCCTGGCGCCACTCCTCCTGGACGGATTCCAGCGTTCCCATGCCGGTGAAGAAATCGATACTATCCGCCTTGCAGCATTACGCGGCCAATTGGATCTGCATTACCTCTGCCGGCTGGAGTCAAGCCCCGCGGCCCTGCGCCTTTCCATCACCCGCATCCGGCACCTGCTCACCGCGTTCCAACGGTTCAGCCTCAGGAACTATCTGCCGGCGGGGATGGATGCCTCGGTGGTGAGCCGCTACCTGGCAGTGGAATCATGCCACACCATCGTCACCGAGGCGATCTCGGAAGAAGATCAATCGACCAGCGTGAGCAAGCTGTTGGAAACACTCACACCGACCGATCCTGCTGATTACAATCTGAGGGACCTGCTGGATGCATTGAGAAAAGACGAAAAACTCGTTGCCACCATGCTGCAGCTCATCAATGATCTCTCAGCCGCCAGCGATACCAAGCTGGTATGTCTCAAAGAATTGTTGGTAAAGCATCGAGGTCGGCGGATTGCGGTCGTCTGTGCCTATGACGAGACCGCCGCCTACCTGTTCACCCGGTTGACCGACGCCAAGGCGCCTGATTCCGCGGCTTTCCGTTCCCAGGCTGGCGGCATGCACATCGAGACGCTCACCGCCGGCGACACTCCCGAAACCAGAGTGGAGCGGATCGCTCGCTTTTCGCCGGGTTTGGTCGGACACAAAGGCGACAGCGACAAGCCCATCGATGTCTTGATCGCCACCGATGTGCTGCCGGAACGGATCGCCGATTGCGAAGTCATGATCTGCTATGATGCGCCATGGAACCCCACCATACTGCCCCTGCGCGCCGCCAAGGTGGATCGCACCGGTTCGTTCCATGACCGGCTGGAAGTATGCCAACTGCTGCCCCGCCAAGGCCTGGATAGCCTCATGGAACGGGCACGCAGCGCCAATGATGCCATACTGGCCGGCGAAACAGCGGGAACCCGCACCAACGCCATCGGCTACGCTTTGCATCCCGGATCGTTCAGCGTGATTTCCAGGCTCGCTGCCGGCGATACTTCGGTGCTCGAGCAGGAAGAATCATTCTCCGAACTCATCGGCAATGACGCCCACCTCACCAGACTGGAACGTTTCCTGGCCGGTGGCGGTTCCAGCACCCTGTCGCTGCTGCCCAACGGCATCCACTCCGGAATCCATGAGCGGACACCGATCGGCATAATGTTCTTCTACAAGGCGACCCCGCGCGATAGTGAAACCTATCATTTCCTGCGCTACTTCAACGTCGAAACCGGAAAAATATCCGACAATCGGTTTCTGATCCTTAAACAGGTGATCTGTAAAGAACTGCAGGTCCGCGAGGTTGCGCAGGAAGCACTCGATTCCATCTTCGACATCCAGGAGAAAATCGTTGACGACATCATGGCCGCATTCAAGCAGGACGACGATGCCGAGTGTGCCGAGGATGTTCAGCAGGCACTGTTGCAAAGCCTTACCCAGGCAGTGAAGAACGGCGAGCTGGAGCGCCACCGGTCAGTGTCGCTCATCCGGTTGCTTAACCAAGCGCTCACCAGCGGTTACCGGGAAGCACTGCGGCGGCTCCGCGCGACCTACCTGCGCGAACATAACCTCGAAGCCCTCCTGGGTGGCCTGGAAGCTCTCTGCCGCCGCCACGCCGCCGGTGACATACTCCATCGACGCGGAGTAAGGAGAGACCTCCCCCGCATTAAACGATCTGATCTGAAGCTCGTGTGCTTCGAGTTTTTCGGTTTTTAACTCACGGCAACCCGACTCCCGGTCATAGGCCGCAACATGACGCCGGGTAGTCTCCGGTGCTCCTGGGGCCGACCCCGACTGACCGACGGCTCACCCGGCCACACTGACGATCAATTCATCCTGATCGTCGTAGAAGCCTTCATCCCGGGCAAAGATCATCCCGTCGTGGTTGTCATGAATATAGATCAGAATAGCGCTGTTGAAGTCGAACAACTCGTCGTTGGGGTCCTCGATCTCGAATCGTGTCCGCACCAAAAACCTGGTGGCGGACAGATGATCCCGCACCAGCCGCGACCCAGCCGATTCGGGCAATCCGTCCAGCATCGCACCGCATGATTCCATCTCCTGGCTGAACGCATCGACACAGGAACCCTCTCCGGCAAGACAGTCGACAGCGATCTGGCGTCCCGATTCGGTTTCCTTCAACATCAACTGGCTCCAGCAGCCATCCTCGTTCGCATCCGAATCCACGATATCAAAACAAACCCCCTGCAGGCGCGAACCCTCAACAACAGCCTCCGGTTCCGGTCTGTCCTCGCTGCAGCAGAATACATATGTCACAATCTCCATGATTCCACCTCCTTCCGGCTCGCGTCCGAACCGAACACCTGCCACAAGTCTACTTTACCAGCCGTTATCCTTGAAAGAAATTCCTCCAAATCCACCGCCTGTGATTGAACGGGCGGCAACCACACATGGAGGACGTTTTATCGAAAGTTCCCTGCTCTCTCAAATAGCAATACTGTCTGGCGGACAATCAGGGACAGCACCCCGGGAGTTGCTTGCCAATCCGGGCACTGTCCCGGTTGCTCCTCCACTAAGGCAGGTGATACTGTTTTTCCGCTGGCATCCGGACGGTTCAGGAAGCCGGT
>JAFGDC010000557.1 GCA_016932295.1 candidate division CSSED10-310 bacterium | reverse complement strand
TGACCCTCCTGACTGAGATTACGCCTCACCAGAAGAAGGCTTTCGAGCTTCTCGGCGTGTTGCCATAACTCTGAACATATAAAAACATTTTAAACTATTGTCTTATATGGACATTCATGGCTTTCCTGGCAGGGAACTTCAGACTAGACGCGGTGAGCAGGCGGGAGGTGGTGACGGCATGCGGGAATGAACTGACAGTCTTTATGTGCCGGGGTTACGCGTCGGATTGATCACATGCGCCCTGGGCATGGTCTGATTGGTCCTTCCTCGGCCCCCCGCCAAACCAGTGGTGATGATAAAGACTTCACTGAAGGCACACGAAGGCGCTTTTCGTCGGGCAACCGCTCCTCACTATTGATTCACCTAAGGCTTATATCGAAAGCAAAGTCGATAGTACGGGAGAGTTGAATTGTCCGTTCAATCCGGTAGTATGAGACAGCTTCTCTGGATGAAATCCCGGCTAAGGAGGTAGTCATGGCGGATGAGGTCAGGAACGTGGTGATCATTGGCAGCGGGCCGGCTGGATACACAGCGGCTATTTACACTTCGAGGGCCATGCTGAAGCCGCTGTTGGTGAGCGGCTTGCAGGTGGGTGGCCAACTGATGATAACCACCGACATCGAGAATTTCCCGGGTTTCCCCCAGGGGATCCAGGGCCCGGAATTGATGGCACGCATGCGGGAACAGGCGGAGCGGTTTGGTACCGGGATAATCGATGACGAAGTGACAAAGGTGGATTTCAAGAGCCGGCCATTCAAAATCGAGATCGGCATGGACGAAATCATCCGGGCCAGGACGGTGATCATTGCCACCGGAGCTTCCGCAAGGCGCCTGGGCATGCCATCCGAGGAAACCTTCTGGGGACATGGCGTTTCCGCCTGCGCCACCTGTGATGGTTTCTTTTTCCGGGACAAGGAGATCGTGGTGATCGGTGGCGGGGATTCAGCCATGGAGGAGGCCTGTTTCCTTACGCGTTTCGCCACCATGGTCCGGGTCGTGCATCGCCGCGACCAGTTGCGGGCGTCGGCCATCATGCAGGAGAAAGCCTTCAAGAATCCCAAGGTCCAGTTCATTTGGAATTCGGTGGTGGAAGAGATCCTGGGCGACGATGATCCGCGGCGGGTTACGGGAGTGCGGCTGCGAGACGTCAATACCGGCGGTGTGACCGATGTGGCGTGTGATGGTGTGTTCACCGCCGTCGGGCATGTTCCCAACACGCATCTGTTCAAGGGACAACTGGCCCTTGACGAGGAGGGATACATCCAGACCGGCCCGGGTGGTACAACTACGTCGGTGGAGGGAGTGTTCGCCGCCGGCGACGTGCAGGACAGTCACTATCGCCAGGCGACAACAGCCGCCGGCAGCGGCTGCAAAGCGGCCATCGATGCGGAACGCTATCTCGGATGAACCACCAGGCAGGGAGAGTGGAACGATGTGCACGGTTGGAGTAGTCAGGAACAAGGACGGTCAGATTCTCCTTTTCAAGAACATGGACCAGGTGGGAATTTCGGATTATCCGGAACCCGAGATTACCACGGGTGGTGAACATGCCTACCTTGGATTCGGCACGAAGCTGAGCGGGCCATGCGGCATCTGGGCCGGGATCAACGAGCGCAATCTGGCGCTGGTTGGGGCCGACGGCAACGCCATCATCAATCGGCAGGGCAGGGACTTCGGCAGTCTCAACCTGTCGCTCTATGCCTATCGCGATGTGTTGGCACATTGCGCCGATATTTACAGCGGCATCAAATTCCTGATGCGCTACTATCAGGACAAGCGCATTGGTGGTGACGGCGACATCATCATGTTGGCCGATCGTACCGATGCCGTGGCATTGGAATACTGCTATCCCAACTGGGGGATTGAATTTCTCGGCGCGCGGAGCTACCTCGTGCGGACCAATTTTTTCAAGATCATGACCCATCTGCGACCGCCCATCGAGGACAACTCCATCAATTACAGTTCGGCGTTGCGCTATGGCAAGACATTCGAACGATTGTCCATCAAGGGATCAAACACGGACATCGATGACATCCTGAACCTCCTGCGGGATCACAGCCACGGACCGAGCGCCATGTCCATCTGTCGGCACGGCGGGGCGGGGGAGTATCTCACCCGCTGTGCCACGGTTTTCAGCCTGGAGCAGGTTGCTACCAGGGTGTATTACGTGGTGAACGGATATCCCTGTGAAAAGCTGTTCACCCAGGTCCTGCCGGATTGGCGGAAAGCACGGCTCGTTCAGGAATCCTGCGCCTGCTGAGCAGCGCCGGCGCGGTGCAGGCGAGTGCGCAGCGCGGCGGCCTCCCCGTGATCCGGCATCAGCGCCAGGAACGAGTCGATGATCGCCAGCGCTTCGGGAAATCGCCCCTGTTCCGCCAGCAGATTGCACAGATTGTTGGTGCTGCTCCAACTGCCGGGAGCCATGGCCAGGGCGGTGCGCCAGGTGGTGCCGGCAGCTTCTGTTTGTCCCAGCCGGTAGTACAGAAATCCCAGGTAATCCAGCATGTCAGGTGTCACATCTTCGGGAAAAACCGATCTGGCTTGCTCGTAACAGGCCGCCGCCGCCGCCGTATCGTCCCGCTTCACCGCCAGTTCACCGAGCCGCAGAAACATTCGCGAGAGCCGGTGCCGCGCCGCCGGGTATCCCGGCAGTGCTGCGAGCGCGTGTCGGTAATCCCGCTGAGCGCCCTCCATGTCCCCTTCACCGAACCGCAGGTTGCCGGATGTCACCAGGTCAGCGGCGCGGGCATTGGCGGCCAGGTCATTCATTGACCAATCTCCCGTCAGCCGCATGTCCTTTTGATCGGCGAACCTGGTTGTCGGCGGGGTTCCCGCCTCGAACAACATCCGCAGGTTTGCCACTTCGGTCAATTTGTACATGCTGCGGGGTGATGAAAACTCGATGATTGGTCGATCCTCGGTGTTCATCGGTGCGCCGCCGCACACCCGCGCCAGTTCCCGCGGACCCAGCAGGTAACAGGTCGCCACCGCCTCCGGTGCAGCCAGTTGGAGTTCTTCAAGGTCCGCATGGATGCGATGGTCGACGAGAACTGCGGCAAAGCGGCGGTGGTCCATGGTCACCCCATTCTCCGAGCCGATCAGGATGCCGTCGAACTCGGTGACCCAGAGCTGACAGTGTTCAAAGGCCGCGACAAAGCTTTGGAGTATGATCCTGATATCTTCGTTGGATAGTTGGTAGAGCGGCAGCCATTGGCAGAAAACACCACCGGCGGCGAGGTGCCGGCGGCAGCTGGCATAGTGTTCATAACTGTAGAGGGCTCCCGAGCCTGACACCCAGGGGTGGATCGGGTCGGCGGTAATCACGTCGTAGGTTTCGGTCATGGCTTCCGTGTAATTCTTCCCATCTGCGATGCGCATCTCCAGCCCCGGATAGGAAAAGACGGAGTGATTTTTGTCGGCGAAGAAGGCCGCCCCGTCCAGCACCTCCGGTGAAATCTCCACCACCCGCAGGAGCGCCGGTTCATAGAGCGAGGCGGCACCGGCGG
>JAFGDC010000556.1 GCA_016932295.1 candidate division CSSED10-310 bacterium | reverse complement strand
CTTTTTCCGTCCGAGGAAAACGCCAAGCGTCTGATACGGGATCTTATCGAGGAGGTGGTGGAGCAGCCGTTGCTGACTCTTTACACGAATGCCAGCGTGTTGTCGTCGGAAGGAATTGTGGGTGATTTCGTCACCAGGATACAGATCACGCCCCGCGGAGTGAACGAAACGCTCAAGTATGCCGGTAACGCGATCGCCGCCTGTCCCGAGGAGACATTCTCCGAGTATGACTACGGCCTGGTGACGCGCAAAGCGATTTACATGCCGTATCCCGGATGTTATCCGCAGATGGCGGCCATCGACTGGGGTACTTGCACAAAGTGCGGCAAATGCGTGGCCGCGGTGGGGGGCAAGGGCATCGATTTGAACGAAAAGCCGGTGGAGAAGACCTTGCATTCAGGGGTGATTATCCTGGCCACTGGATATGATCCGTACGAGCCGACCAAGGGTGAGTATGGCTATGGGATTTTCCCCCGGGTGGTGACATTGCAGCAGTTGAATCGTCTGCTGGATGAACAGGGTCCCACCGGCGGGCGTTTGACCGTGGTCGGTGATTCCATCAAGTCCATCGGGTTCATCCATTGCGCCGGCGCCCGTCAGCGCCGGGGCATCGACGTGCCCCGCGGTGACGGCAAGGTCAACGAGTATTGCGCGAGAACCTGTTGCACTGCTTCCCTGCATGCCGCTCTCAAGATCAAGGAATTGTACCCGCGCATGCGTATTTATGATTTTTACCAGGACATCAGGACCTACGGCCGGGGTCACGAAGAATATTATGAACGGGCTTCGGAATCGGGTGTGATTTTCCTCCGCTACGACAGCCGCAAGCGGCCCAAGGTGCTCCATGATCCCAGCAACCCAGACAAGTTGATCATCCGTTCCAACGACCTGTTGACCGGTGACATCGAAGTGGATGTGCCGGTGGACATGGTGGTGCTTGCCACCGGTGTGGTGCCGCATGACATTTCG
The DNA here is from genome assembly GCA_016932295.1 of candidate division CSSED10-310 bacterium. Next base: position 7,602 of record JAFGDC010000556.1, on the reverse strand, counting down.
GAATTGGTGGACATGTTTAAGTGCGCCGTCGGGCATGACAGCTTCCTGCTGGAGGTGCATCCCAAGCTGCGACCGGTCGAGCTGGCCGTATCGGGTGTGTTCCTTGCCGGCACGTGCCAGGGACCCATGGATGTGACCGAGAGCTGCGCGGCGGCCGCTGCTGCTGCTTCTAAGGCTTCGGCGCTCATCGCCCAGGGTCAGGTCGAGATGGATCCTTTCATCGCCGAGGTGGACGAGTTGCTGTGCACCGGCTGTCAGACATGCCTCAGTGTCTGTCCGTATGATGCCATTTCGAAGGATCAGATGAAGGGTGTGGCGGTGGTCAACGATGCGCTCTGTACCGGTTGCGGCACATGCGTGGCGGCCTGTCCGAGCAACGCCATCAGTCAATACGGATTTACCGACAAGCAGATCCTGTCTGAAGTCGAAATGTTGTTGTCAATCTGAACCAGGGCATGGAGGTACGGTAATGGTTGAGAAGGTGCAAACGCGCGCGGTCACCGTCGATGTCGATGCGACCTGGCAGCCCCGCATCGTGGGGTTTCTCTGTTACTGGTGTTCGTATACCGGAGCGGACATGGCCGGGACGGCGCGCATGAAGTATCCCGCAAATGTTGACATCATCCGGGTCAATTGTTCCGGCAGGATCGATCCGGAGCTTATCACGACGGCGTTTTCGAAGGGTGCAGACGGAGTGCTGGTATGCGGATGCCATATCGGCGACTGCCACTACATCACTGGTAATCACAAGACCATGGCCCGCATGCCGTTGATGAGGCGGATCCTGCAGGACTTGGGGATCGAACCGGCGCGGTTCCGGCATGAATGGGTGAGTGCCGCCGAGGGCGAGAAGTTCTCCAGGCTGGTGAAAGACATGACGGACAAGGTCAAGGCGCTTGGTCCGCTGAACTGGAAAGGGTTGATGTATGACCGCGGGGTAGGGCACGGCATGGACCTTAAGCCATGGGGAGAATAAAATGAACGCAGAGCAAGCCCGCGAAACGACCAAGACCAAGCTGAAAATAGGCATGTACTGGGCGGCAAGTTGCGGTGGCTGCGACATTTCACTACTGGAGATCGGTCCCCACTTGTTGGAGCTGATCCAGGTGGCTGACGTGGTATTCTGGCCCTGCGCCGCCGATTTCAAGTACCAGGACGTAGCCGAGTATCCTGATGGATACATCGACATCTGTTTTTACAACGGCGCTATCCGCACCTCGGAACAGGAGGAGATCGCCCGTCTGTTGCGCAAGAAGAGCAAGACGCTGATTTCCTATGGGGAATGCGCCGTTGACGGTGGCATTCCGGCCCTGGCCAACACCAAGGATCTCGAAGCCATCTTCGATGCCTCCTTCCACCACAATCCTTCCATCGACAATCCCGACGGTCTCAGGCCGCAGCACATCACCGAGAGCAAATACGGCCAGTTGGAGATCCCCTGGATGTTTCCCCAGGTCCTGCGTTTAAAGGATGTGGTCGCAGTGGACTACGAGATTCCCGGCTGTCCGCCGCAGGCGGAACGTGTCTGGGAGGCGATTCTCGCCCTCGCCGGCGGCAAGCTCCCGGCCCGGAACAATGCGTTGAAGGTGGCATGTTTCAACAAGTCGGTGTGCGACGAGTGCAAGCTGGAGAAGCGCAACGTCAAGATCAAGGCATTCAAGCGACCGCACGAGATCATCCCGGAGCCGGGCTGGTGTCTGCTGGAACAGGGTATCATCTGTCTTGGCCCGGCCACGCGCAGTGGCTGCAACGCGCGCTGCACCGAAGCCTTAATGCCGTGCCGGGGTTGTTATGGACCTTCCGGCGAGGTGACCGATCAGGGCACCGCCATGGTCAGCGCCATCGCTTCGATCCTGGATGCCACGGACGAGGAAACGGCCCACAAACTCATCGACCAGATCGTCGATCCGGTCGGCACATTCTATCGTTTCAGCATGTCGTCCAGCATGATGAAAGCGCGTAAATAGGGGGAGCGACCATGACCACCAAACACGTTAAAACCAATGAAGGGTACACGCGCATCAGTATCGATCCCATCACGCGGCTCGAGGGGCACGGCAAGATCGACATCTTCCTGGACGAAAAGGGTGATGTGGCGGAGTGCTTTTTCCAGGTACCGGAACTGAGGGGGTTCGAGAAATTCTGTGAAGGCAGGCCGGTGGAGGAGTTGCCGCGGATCACCACGCGGATTTGCGGCGTCTGTCCCGAGGCGCACATGATGGCCAGCGCTAAGGCATGCGATGCGGTCTATGGCGTTGAACTTCCCCTCACCGCCAAGCTGTTGCGTGAACTGCAGTACAGCATCTTTTATGTAACTGATCACACCACGCATTTCTACGCCCTGGGTGCCCCGGATTTCGTCCTCGGTCCCGATGCGAATCCGGCACTGCGCAACATCATAGGGGTGATCGGCAAGGTGGGCGTGGAAATCGGCGGCCAGGTCATCAAGTGCCGTCAATGGGGACATGAGGCGGCTTCCATCTTCGGTGGCAAGCCGGTCAATCCCATCAACGCCATCCCCGGAGGCATGAGCAAACCCATCAACAAGGAAGAACGGGAACGTCTGGACGAGATCTGCAGTTTCATGGTCGAGTTCGGCAAGTTCACACTCAAGCTGCTCAGCGACGTGGTTCTCGCCAATGACAAGTATGTGGATCTCATCCTCAATGGTCCGTACTATCACCGAACCTATTCCATGGGATTGGTGGACGAGAAGGGACGCAGCAACTTCTACGAAGGCAAGGTCCGAGTCGTTGATCCCGACGGCGCCCTGTTCTGCGAGTATGCGCCGAACGAGTATGCCCGGCATATCAGCGAGCATGTGGAGACCTGGAGTTATCTTAAGTTCCCATATCTCAAGAATGTTGGCTGGAAGGGGTTCGTGGACGGCAAGGATTCAGGCGTCTACCGAGCCACTCCTCAGTCGCGGCTCAATGTCTCCAATGGGCAGAGTACGCCTCTGGCGCAGGCGGCGTACGAACAGTACTTCGAAACGCTGACCGGTGACCGAAGCGGCAAGACTCCCGTGCACCACACTCTGGCCATTCACTGGGCAAGGGTGATCGAGTTGATCAACGCCGCGGAACGCAGCCTTGAGTTGGTGCGCCACCCGGAAATCACGCATCCGGAGAATTACCGGGTAGTCTGCACCGGCATTCCCAGTGAGGGCGTCGGTATCGTCGAGGCACCGCGCGGTACCTTGACGCATCATTACGTCACAGACAAGCAGGGCATCGTCAAAAAGGCCAACCTGATCGTGGGCACCACCAACAACAATGCACCCATTTGCATGTCCGTGAAGAAGGCCGCACAGAATCTCATCCGGGGCGGTGTCAAGGTGGAGGAAAGTATCCTGAACATGATCGAGATGGCATTCAGGGCATACGATCCCTGTTACGGCTGTGCGACCCACAGTCTACCCGGGCAGATGCCGCTGATCGTCCGGTTCAGGGATGCCGAGGGCGCCGTGATCCGGGAACTGAAAAGGTAACCGCGAGGAGAGTGCGATGAGTGAGTTGAATAAGAAATACGACGCGCTGGTCATCGGTGGCGGAATTACCGGGATGCAATCAGCCCTTGACCTTGCCGAGCAAGGGTTCAGCGTCCTGTTGGTGGAGCGCGGGCCATCCATCGGCGGCGTCATGGTTGGTTTGAACAAGGTGTTTCCCACGCTGGATTGTTCAAGCTGTATTTGCACGCCGCGCATGGCTGAATCGGCGCATCATCCCAACATCAGGCTGCAGACCTACACGGAGGTGCTGGCGGTCACAAGCGAAGGTGACGATTTCAACGTCCGGGTGCGTCTGAAACCACGCTATGTGATCGAGGACAAGTGCATCGGATGCAGTCAGTGCGAGCTGGCGTGTCCGGTGTTCGTGCCCCATGAATTCGATTACGGTCTGGGCGCGCGGCGGGCCATCTACATCCCTCATGGCAATGCCATCCCCCAGGTGGCCTTGCTGGACCTGGAATACTGTACACTGTGCGGTCGCTGCGAGAAGGTTTGTCCCACCAACTGCATCGATTATACGCAGGAGCCGGTGGAGACAGAGGTGACGGTGGGTGCGGTGGTGGTGGCCACCGGACTCGAGATTACCCCCATGGACATCAAGCCTGAATACGGTGGCACCAAGTACATCAATGTCATGAATCCTCTCGCCATGGAACGGGTGCAGTCCAGCAATGGTCCGTACGGGCGTCTGCTGCGGCCCTCCGATGGCAAAGTGCCTAAAAAGATCGCCTACGTGCAATGCGCTGGCAGCCGTGACCGTTCCATCGGCATTCCATACTGCTCGCGAGTCTGCTGCATGTACGCATTGAAGCAGGCACTGCTTATCCGCCATTACATCCATGATGTGGATGTGACCATCTACTACATGGACATCCGCGCCTTCGCCAAGGGCTATGAGGAGTTCTACCGGCGGGTGGAAAAGGACGGCGTTAACATGGTGAAGGGAAAGGTGGCCAAGATCACCGAGACGGACAACAACGACCTGCTGGTCCGGGTGGAGTTGCAGGAGGAGGAAGGCCGTGTCGTGGAGCGGCGGTACGACATGGTGGTCCTGTCCCAGGGCTTGATTCCCGGGTGGAAGAACATGGACATCATGGGTGTCGACATCGCCATCGACGGCTTCATCAAGGCCGTGTCGCCGAAGATCAGTCCAACCCTCACCAGCCGGCGCGGTGTGTTCATGGCCGGCGTGGCAGCCGGTCCCAAGGACATCCCCGATGCCATCATCGAGGCTGGCGCCGCCGCCATGGAGGCGGCCATGTATCTGAAGCAAACGGGATTCAAAATGGGGCTGGAAGTGCTTTCCGGGGAGGTGGTGTCATGAGCAACAACGGCGCGGATGGAGTCGCCAGAAAGGGCATTGCCGTCCTGAGGGAACGACTGGGCGGGGTGAGTGAAACGTCCATGGCGCACCTGAAGGAGCAGACCAGGATTCACAAGCTTATCAGGGATACGCTGGGAAGTGGTCCGAAGACCATTCCCCAGATAGCGGTTGCAACGGCTCTCCCGGTAGAGAAGGTGGTGTGGCACCTGATGGCGCTGCGGCGATATGGACAGATCGTCGAGGAGGATCAGGTGGGAGATTATTTCAGGTACCGGCTGAAGGAGGTCAAATAATGGGATACCGCATTGATCCCAGTATTACCGAAGAAATCGCGCGGTATGGCGGCGATACGTACACGAAATGTTTCAACTGCGGAAACTGCTCGGCGGTTTGTCCGCTGTCCGAGGATGATTTCGCCTTTCCCCGACGTTACATCAGATACGTGCAACTGGGCCTGGACGACAAGCTCATCGAGTCTCCCGATCCTTGGCTGTGTTATCACTGCGGAGAGTGTTCCGACACGTGCCCGCGGGAGGCCGATCCGGGTGAGTTGATGGCGGCGGCCCGCCGATATGCCATTTCCAAGTTTGACATCACGGGCATTTCCAAGCTCATGAACCGATCGGTATGGACCATGCTGGCGGTGTTCATAGCGTTGAGTGCGGTATTCACCGCTTTACTTCTTTCCTCAACCGGCCTCGATGCAGGTGGAGAGTCCATCTTCGGACTGGTGCCCGGCAAATGGATCCACGATATCGGTGTGGTGTTGATCGTGGTCATCAGTGCCTCCATGGTGGTCGGCGTGGTCCGTTTTTACCTGCACATGCGCAACCAGGCGATCCAAAAATCAAGCGGCCGTGTCAGCCAACTCAGCCTGGCAGGCATCTTCTACGCCATCCGTGAATCTCTCTGGCACACCCGATATAGAAAATGCGAAGACGAGGGAGCCTTCTTCACCCAACGCTGGTTCGCCCATATGGGAATCATCTGGGGATTCCTCGGATTGCTGTTCGCCACCACCTACGATTTCCTTTTCAAGCCAATCGGCCAGGAAGCTTCCCTCCTCCATCCCGGACGCCTGGTGGGAACCATTTCCGGCCTGCTGCTCCTTTACGGCACCATCACCATGCTCTACCTGCGCCACGGCAAGAAAACCTATGGCCATCGCAAGAGCCATTTCACCGATTACTTTTTCATCTACCTGATTCTCTTCGTCGGCTTGACGGGATTCCTGGCGGAGATCGCACTCTACGTGGCCGGCACTCCCAACGCGGACGGCATCGTCCTGGTGCAGGGTCTGTTCTGGCGTGTCATTCTCATTATCCATATCGTGCTCTCCATCGATCTCATCGTCCTGCTGCCATTGACCAAGTTCGCCCACGCCATTTATCGACCCATGGCACTCTGGATGCATGGCTCGGTGATGCGGGAGCGGGAGCGCGCCGCTGATGGCGTGCCGGTGAAGGCCCGAGGATGATCCCCACCGGGCGCCACGAAAAAAGCGAACTCCCGTCCGCCATGGCGCGTGACTCCGGCGATGGGGGGCTCGTGGTGCTCGGTCTCGGCAACCCTATCATTACCGACGATGCGGTGGGCTTGCGGGTTGTCGAACAGGTACAAGAACTTCTTTTGCGTGATCCGGTGCCCGGCGTGGAGATTCTATTAAGCACTCGTGCCGGTTTTGAGCTGATCGATCTGCTGACGGGATTTCGCCATGCCGTCATCGTGGATTGTCTGAATTTGCCGCATTCCACTCCGGGCCGGATCCGCCATTTACAACTTGATGACCTTGTCGGGTGCACCAGGCTCAACTGCATACACGAAATCAACATCGGTACCGCGTTCGAACTCGCCAGACAACTGGATATCGCCATGCCGCACGCCGTGGATATCTTCGCGGTGGAGGTCGCCGATACCGTAACCTTGAGCGAAACCATGACGCCGGCCGTGGAAGCCGTGGTCGCACCGCTTGCCGGTGAATTGCACCGATTGCTGAAGAACCTGGCCGGCTCGGTGACGGTACGACCGCCGGGGGAAGCGCCCGGCACTCGCACCGCCCGGGCGTTCTATCAACCCTGAGCGACCCCCTCTTTCCAGTGGGTAACTGCCCGGATCGGTCAATCCCCTGGATGCGCTTCAGGTGGCGGGACAAGGGGGAGCGACGGATGGGTCCAGGTCGCACATTCTTTCATCCATAGGGCTGTGAAGCTTCATTTCCCTCGATGTAATCCAGGTAGAACTCCTTTCCCGAAAGAAGCGTGAGGTCATGTCCGCCGCACCCGGGACAGAGGAACACCGGCTCATCGATGGTGAACTCCAATCCGCATCCCCGGCAGGAGAAGCCCGCCGGCCGTTCATCGAAACGCAGGTCAGCGCCGGCCGCGACGGTATTTTCGGAGAAGATCTCGAAATAATAGCGGATCGAATCGGGAACGAATCCGGTGAGGCGGCCTATAACGACGGAAATGACCTTGATGGAGACAAGTCCGCCTTTGTCGGCCTCCTCCAGGGCGATATCCAGCAGTTCCCTGGTGATCCCGAGTTCATGCATGGCGTTTGCCGGCCGCCAGGGCGCGAACCCGGTCGACCAGTGGTTGCATACCAGCACCGTTCTTGGCATCCGTGATAAACACGGTTGCCGTACCGTTCACCTCTGACATGTTTTTACCGACATCGGTGTAGTTATACCCGAAAGCGACGTCGAGCGACGCCTTGGACAGGACGAGGATGTCTGCCTTGCGGAACATGAGGGGGTATTTTTTCGGCT
>JAFGDC010000555.1 GCA_016932295.1 candidate division CSSED10-310 bacterium | reverse complement strand
TTGTAATCGGTGAAGGAATGATTCCGTATCCTGCCATTCCCGTCATAGACGATTTCCTCCAGGAACGCGGCGCCCACTCCCTGCACCACTGCCCCCATGACCTGCTGGCGGGCCAGTTCAGGATTTATGGCGGCACCCACGTCCAGGACGCTGATGAAAAAGGGGATGGTCACCTTTCCCGTGACCGGATCCACTTCCACCAGGCACCCCTGGCAACCGAACGTCCAGGAAGCGGCCAGCCGGCCCTGACCGGTGTCAGGATCCGCCGCGGTCAGTCCCTTCGGCACATATGAACCGGTCGCGTACAGCGGCGCACCAACCACGCTGCCGTCAGCCCGAAAACAGCCCCGCGCCGTCGCGGCGAGATCAAGCCGCATACCGTTCTCCGCGCAACTCAGTTTCCCCGCCTCATATCGAACATCCGCCACCTCCACTCCCCACGCCAGGGCTGCATTCTTCCTTGCCTGGGTGACGATCGTGCGGCATGCATCGAGGATGGCGTTTCCGACCTTCCACGTAGTGGAACTGGCCACTGTCTGCCACTCGTAGGGTCCGATCCTGGTGCGGATGGTGCGATTGATCCTGACCATCTCCAGCGGCACCTGCAGACCCTCCGCCGCAATCTGACTCAATGCGGTCACCGAACCCTGGCCCATCTCGGAGGCACTTACCACCAAGTCCACCGAGCCGTCATCATTGACACGCATGGTGGCCGATGAGACGGCATTGGCCGCCATGACCGGAGACTTCACCATCGCCGCCAGCCCACGGCCGACTCGCGCTCCCGGTGCGGGCGTATACTCACCGAGTTCCCGGGTCAGCGTGTCATCCACCAGGCGAAGCGCGGCCCTGGGATCGCCGTCATGGGCATGGATCACCTGTCCGAAGGCGTTGGCGTCGCCGGGCGAGATGAGATTCCGCAGGCGCAGAGCGACGGAGTCGATCCCCATGGCCCGGGCGACATGTTCCATGTGCCTCTCCAGCATCCAGTGCACTTCGGGATGACCATATCCCCGAAACGCTCCGACCGGCGGGGTATTTGTATACACCGCGAATGAATCGACATCCACGTTGGGCGCATTGTAGGGGCCAAGTGCATTGTGGCCGGCGCCATCGGCGACATTCACCGCATTGTTGGCATACGCTCCGATGGCGAACCGCAGGCGGATGCGCGCCGCCATCAGCCGCCCCATGGCATCGAAACCAGTCTCGATGTCAGCCCGGCAACCCCGCCCCAGCACGGTCCCCGTAAACACCTCTTCCCTCTCCAGCACCAACCGCACCGGGCGGCCAGGCACCGCCCGCGCCGCAGCGGCCACCAGCGGCTCTATGGTGTGATCCGACTTGCCGCCGAACCCGCCCCCCAGGGGTGGAGCGATAACGTCCACGGCGGCAATGCTGATGCCGAATAACTCGGCCAGCGTTTTTCTCACCAGGTGCGGACTCTGGGATGAACTCACCACCCACAGCGAGCCATCCGGCTCCCAGCAGGCAACGGCGGTGTGCGGCTCGAGTGCGGCATGGGTGATGTGCGGGATGGTGAAGGACTGCCGGAACGTGTGCGCAGCCGAGGCCAGAGCTTCCGCCACATGGCCCTTGCGAATCTTGAAATGATGCGCGATGTTCGTGCCCTCACGCGGATGAATGGCCGGCACCACTTCGTACGAACCGTTGCGCTCGTGGATGATCGGTGCTTCCGGGGCCATCGCCTGGTCCGCATCCAACAGGACCGGCAGCGGATCATAGTCGATCCTGACGAGCTTCGCGGCCGCTTCCGCCCGTCCCTGATCCACCGCGATCACCACCGCCACCGGCTCGCCGGCGAAGCGCACCTGGCCATGGGCAAGCGGCGGCTGATCCCGCACACAATCACCCACCAGTCCGGGTACGCCGGCACCAGTCACCACAGCCACGACCCCCGGCACCGCCAATGCCGCAGCGGTATCTATCATCTTCAACACGGCACGGGCCTGGGTGGATCTCACCACCTTGAGACTCAAACAGTTGGGAAACCATACGTCGGCGGCATAACGCAACCGGCCGGTGACTTTCTCCACGGCATCCAGGCGATGGACGGGTTTTCCAACAACCTTCATTGTATTCCCCTTCAGAGTATGGCAGCGTGACGTGTAATGGCCGCATCGAGAAGTGGTTGATCTTAACCACGCACCACTCAACATGTCAAGCGCGGTGCTTAACACACTGTAATAATTGAATTATTTAACTTTTTCTTGCCTTTGTCCAAACGTTTGCATTATAATTCGGTCACTTCCGGCATTGACCAGGAAGCAGGCCGGCAGCTAAAAAAACGAGGCTGATCACCCCCAGGGACAGTGAGTGACGGGTTCACGCATGGTAATGCACGGGGGACAAGGAGGATTGATGAAAAAGAAAGAGACCGGCATGGCATCCGGGACGCCGTGCAAAGAAAACGGGTGCAATTTCGATGCGGTAACCCTGTCATTATATTGCTGGCAGCACACGGTCGATAAACAGGCTCTGAGGCAAAAAGTCAATAACAAAAAGGACTTGAGGAAGTGCAATTTCGTCAGGGTGGACTTTTCCGGGTTGAGTTTCGCCGGGTGCACGTTCAATGGCGCGGACATGACCGGGGCGTATTTCAACGGCTGTGATCTCACGGCGGCAAGCTTCATAGGCTGTCGCCTGACCGGCGCCAATTTCGAGGGTTCCTGCCTGCAGAATGCGACGTTTGACAAGGCGATTGCCAACGGCGCCAATTTCGAGGGCAACGAGATGGACGGTGTTTCCTTTGACTACGCCCAATTGTTGCGCGCCAATTTTTCAGGGATTCAAGCCCATGAGGCGACCTTCGAACACGCATTCATGTCAAACGCCATTTTTACGGGCGCAGACCTAACTGACACGGTCTTTCGAAATGCGATCCTGGACAATGCGTATTTCGAGAGTGCCATATTGGTTCGCGCGGATCTTGATTTCGCCATTCTGGGCGGCGCCTTCATGAAGCAATGCAATCTGACCGAGGCCCGGATGGAACGCGCCAACATGCTTGGCGTAACCCTGCGCGGCTCGGTGCTGGTCAAGGCATCAATGATAAAAACGAGACTCGCCCGCAGCGATTTCAGGGGTGCCGATCTCAAGAACGTCAACATGCAGGGAGCCATTCTGCGCGAAGCTGATATGCGCGCCACCGACCTGGACGGCGCTAACATGCGCGGCACCATCCTGGAACGTACCTTCCTGTTGGGCACGAACCTGGAGCATGCCGACCTCCGCAACGCCAAAACCGAAGGCGCGTTCCTGGACATTTAAGGAGACACCATGATCTTCAAACATGTTTTGCTCGATATCAATGATTCCAACAGCTATATCATCGCCTGCGAAAAAACACGCCATACGCTGCTCATCGATCCCGGCGAATACCATCGGGACATCGCCAACTTCATTCGCGACAACCAGCTCGATCTCAAGTTCATCCTGATCACGCACGCTCATTACGACCATGCCAGCGGTCTCGAGGATGTGCTGCGGGCATTTGGCGGCAAGGTCCTGGTCAATCAGCCGGACTTCTTCTCGCGGGCGCAGCGGGTCATCGAGGGTGACCGGATCAGAATCGGTTCGATCGAAGCCACCGTGTTGCACACGCCGGGACACACCCCCGATTCCATCAGTTTGAGGCTCGGCAATTCCGTGTTTACCGGGGATACACTGTTCTGCGGCTCAGTGGGGAAAACCCATGACCGAAAAAAACACGAGGAACTGCTTTTCCACATTCATCGAGCCATCTTGTCACTTGGCGATCACACGCTGATCTACCCCGGTCACGGTCCGGCTACCACCGTCGGCATCGAAAAGACCTTCAATCCATACCTGATCTGACCAGGGAAAGCCACGTGACGGGCACCGGCGCCGGCGGCACCTGGTGCGATACCACCGCCGGTCCCGGGCTACCTGTGGCGACCCCGCTGGGGGATCGTCTCGGAACAAGAATGCCACCGGTTGGATGCGCAGTGGCTCACCACCCCAAGATGCATCTTTCCATGGATCCCGGATCCCGCGCCGATGGATTCCGACCGCGTCGTATTTCCAAGGGAACGGCGGTATCTGACCGATAAACACACGCGCTCGGAGATTCGATTCACTCATGGCGGGATCACACCAGGTGAAGCGATCGTCTCCTGGTCCCTGTATCTCGTCCCTCATGCCAGTTTGTCGAACCTCGCGGCAACGGCCATCCTCGAAACCGCCGCCACACCCACCTGATACAGACCGGCCGACTGATGTCATTCACGCTGGAACTTTCTTCACCGGATCCTGTCTAAACGTTCGAACCCTTTACCAGGAGGACGGAATGAAGGCATCGCGGTTGGTACTTGCATTGGCTGTGTTACTCGTTCCGGGTGGTGGCTTGCTTCCCGGCATGCAGATGAGTGTCTCGGCGGACGGTTTCATCATCATCCCTCCGCCACCCCCCCACCGACCGCTGCCGCCGCGGCCGCCCAGGCCCCTGTCCATCACCTATCACCGGGTCAAGACCACCATCACCGGGCAGGTGGCCACCGTGGAGGTGGACCAGGAGTTCCATAATCACAATCCCTGGGATGTGGAAGGTATCTACATGTTCCCCATTCCCGAAAACGCGGCGGTCAGTGGTTTCGCCATGTACATGGACGGCCGGAAGGTGGAAGGGGAGGTCCTTGATCACCGGACGGCGCGCAGCATTTATGAGGACATCGTCCGCCAGATGCGGGATCCGGCGCTTCTCGAGTATGTCGGTCGCGACATGTTCAGGGCCAGTGTGTACCCCATTCCGGCCAACGGTTCGAAACGTATCACGCTGAGTTACAACCAGCCGCTGGAGGCGAAGGCCGGACTGGTGGAGTTCGTCTATCCGCTGGACACGGAACGGTTTTCCGCCGAACCCATCCGTGATGTCTCCGTCGACGTGGAAATCAACTCGAGGGTGCCCGTCAAATCGGTGTTCTGCCCGTCTCATGAGGTGGACATCGTCCGGCACGGTGAAACCGGGGCACGAATAACCTACGAGGCGCATAACGTCAAACCGGACAAGGATCTTGTTCTGTACTACACGATCAGCAAGGAAGACGTGGCGGTCAACCTGCTGACCCACCGCAATTCTGGCGAAGACGGCTTCTTCCTGCTCATGATCGCGCCGGATCTGGAAACGAAAACCGGGCAGGAGGTGCCCAAGACCGTGCTGTTAACCCTCGACACCTCCGGCAGCATGCAGGGTGAGAAACTCGCCCAGGCCAAGGCAGCGCTGAATTTCTGCCTCGAATCCCTCAACCGCAGCGATCGTTTCGCACTCGTCAGATTCAGCACCGAGGCCGAGATCCTGAGCGGTGGAGTGGTCAACGTCGATACTGATCAGAAAGCGCGGATGCGGTCGACCATAGATGGTCTGCAGGCGCGCGGCGGCACCAACATCGCGGATGCCCTCCGCCTTACGGCTGAGTTGGGCGCAGGCGAGACAGGCCGGCCGGTGATGGCCCTGTTTCTCACCGACGGACTGCCCACAGTGGGAGAGAAAAACCTGGACAAACTGCTTGCCATTGGTGATCACCAATGGGATAACGTCAGTCTTTTCACCTTCGGCGTAGGCTACGACGTGAACACGCACCTTCTGGACAAACTCGCCGACAGGCACCGGGGC
>JAFGDC010000554.1 GCA_016932295.1 candidate division CSSED10-310 bacterium | reverse complement strand
TCCCCCTGGACCGTCCGGCGACCCGGCTGGAGCTGCCAGCCGGAGAAATTCGATCCGTCATATTCCACTACCAGCTTGATATTCCGCACACTGCGTCCCCCGGAAGACTCGTGGAAGTGTAACACGGGATGATGTCCGAGGAAACGGTCCTGATCCTGCAATGACAGGCTGAGGATGCAGGAAAAGATGATGGACGGATGGAGATTGAACGTGCGCCTCGAACAATGCTTTCGTCGGTTCGGCGTAGGAACGGATGAAAACCTGACGGCGATACCAGTCAGCGTGCCAGGTTTTTTCCACGAGATGGAAGGAAGATACGATGATTCTTTCAGCATGCTGGGTGTGAACCGACAACTGAAGCCGGCGGGTTCCGTCCGCCGTAAGCTGTCCTCTGCTTCGCCCAGCATGGACACGAACGGATTGAGCGGGCAGCGCCACCGAACAAAACTGCATCGGGTGACGTGCTTCCCTCACGATACCCGGGCGGTGTATTGCCTGCCGGTTGGCCGGCGGCGCGACGTGTAGTAAGGTGGCATACGGGCCCGTCATCCGGACGGCGCAGACGAAAGGAAGGAATATGAACAGCAAACAATCACCCGGTCCCGTGGCGAAAGTGTCGCTGAAGATCGATCCGTCAGTGGAAAACGGCATCTATGCGAACTCGTTCACCATCGCTCATACCGAGAACGAGTTCATTCTGGACTTCAGCATGGCGCTGCCAGGAGTAAAATCTCTCAAGGTGGTGAGCAGGATCATCATTCATCCGCGTCTGGCCAAGCGTATCATGATCGGATTGCAAGACAGCGTGAGGAACTACGAGAGTAAATTCGGCACCATCAACCTAGGCTCGCAGAAGATGGTCCTGCCGCAACCAAAAGTCATGAACTGAGCAGCCGCCAGGGTTTCAGGCTGGGGATGGCGCGGATCCGCGGCGCGATGCGGTATGGGCACATCTGCCGGCAACGGAAGCGTGTGGTGTTCAGAGATACTTGCCGAGAAGCGGCTGCCATTTCTCCCGTAAGGCTGGAGTTATGAACTTCTTATCGGTGAGGATGGCGGTTTCGAGGGCATGCGTGCAGTTGCATCGTCGCGACTCGGGGATACGATTCACGACATGCTTCAGGAGCGTCTGCACGTTTTCCACATTCTGCCTGAGATTGTCCAGGATCATGGTGATATCGACTGTTTCGGACTCGTGCCAGACATCGTAATCGGTGGCAAGACACACCAGCGAGTAACACATCTCGGCCTCGCGTGCCAGTTTGGCCTCCGGCAGGGCTGTCATGCCGATGACGGAAGCCCCCCATGAGCGGTGCATGGCCGATTCAGCCTTGGTGGAGAAGAGGGGTCCTTCCATGCAGACATAGGTGCCGCCGGAATGCCCTCTGAATCCCAGTTTTTCGATACTGTCCGAGAGGAGGCTGGAAAGTATGGGACAGAATGGTTCTGAGAAGTCGGCGTGGACCGCTATCTCATCGAAAAAGGTGTTCACCCGACTCTTGGTGCGATCGATGATCTGGTCCGGAATCACCATGTCCCGAGGCATGATCTTCAGTTTCAGACTGCCGACCGCACTGATGCCGATCAGCCACTCGACCCCCAGACTTTTCAGGGCATAGATGTTGGCGCGTACCGGCACGTTGGTGGGATTGAAGCGATGACCACGGCCGTGGCGTGGTAGAAACGCCAGCGTGCGACCGGAGAGCTCGGCAATGATGACGGCGTCCGACGGATCACCATACGGAGTGGCTATGGTGCGCTCCTCGAGGATTTTCAGATCTGGAATCTGGTAGAGTCCGCTGCCTCCGATGATTGCGATTGGAACCGCCATGCCCGCCTCCTGGATTGGTGTAACTTACTGTCACTTAATGGTTACACATCCGTACCACAGGCTCGTTCGCCTGTCAAGCCGAGGGCTGCTCAACGTTCATTTCGACACAGGGATTCCTGGTCGGATTCTGTCTGCCGGTGGCAGTGCCGGGATCAGTTTGAAAGACACTGTGTCGCCCTGTGAAAGCAGATGCATTGCGTATGGCTTACAGTCTACTACAGGAACCAGGCGGGACTCTCGTTCCGATGGGGTTGCGCGCCAATGGTGTCGTACCCCGAATCTTGTACCGATCGTCGTGGTGCGTTGGCTTTCAATCTTCCACAGCAGCCACGAAGATACAGGATGAACTGCTGGCGTTATTCGAACATGACAAGGCGCGGTGCGCAGAAGGGAGGTGGCGACTGTGTGCGGGATTGAACTGACTGTCTTGATGTGCCGGGGTTACGCGTCGGATCGATCACACGCGCCCTGGGTGCGGCCTGATTCGTCCGCGCACCGCACCGCCGCTGGAGGCACGCAGTCAGCCAACCGCTCCTCGCCACTTGACCACCACAGGCTTATATAGAAACCAAAGCGCTCAACGCCGTAGCGGGATTGTCCGTTCACCTGGCTTCGTGGAACCATATCAGTTGTTCATGGTCCTGGTTTCTCTCCGGTACGAGACATGCAGCCTTCTTCCCCAATCCCCCGCCACGGTTATTATCTGATTGAGTGCGTGGAACAATCCCGACATTCCTTTCGCCACGAAGGCGGAAGATGACATTGGGTGACGGCTGTCAGTCCTTCTGGAATACACTATTCAGAAGCGGCTGTTGACCACCCCGGGGATTGCAGGCGGCTCGTATGCATCTTTTCTTGCATGAGTGTGGAAACTGAGCTACTATACTGCGCATCCCCTATCTGGGTTCCCAGTATCGCTCCTCCGCCCACGCCATCCCCGGAGCCTGCCCCACAATCCGACACGGCGTCGGATTCCCATCTGTCGAGCCGGGAATTCACGATAGGTTGCTGTTTATCGGTTTGTTACGTAACGAATCATGCGTGGATTCGTCCGATGATGTATCATTCGATGAGAAGCATGCTGGTGATGACCCCTGTGCTGATCGGCTGGCATGGAATTTGCTCAAATGACAGCGGGATATGATGAAACAGCGCAATGAGAAGCAAGAGAAGACATCATCGAGGGAGAAGGTGAAGGCAACACCTACCAAAACACGCAGGAGAACCACCGGGATCCTCGGCAGTGATCGGGATATAGTCACCCTGTACTTTGATGAGATGGGTTGTATCTCGACCCTGTCCAGGGAAAAGGAAGTCAATCTCGCCAGATCCATCGAAGAAGGGGAGCAAAGTCTTCAGGGCATCTTGCTCAGTTCGCGTTTTTTCCTGACCTACCTGGTCCAACGGGGAATGCTCTACCGCAGGGGCGAACAGAAACTGGATGAACTCATCGAGCTGGAAGACCGGAAGAGCCTTACTACCGAGGAACTTGAGGAGCTGAGCGCGGCGTTCCTCGACGTTATCGATGTCCTGGAACAACGCCTGGGAATTACCTGGTGTGAGGAATATCAACTTGAAGGGCTTGATGCGGGTGGTGCAATTAATCGGGGTAAAAATGCAGAAATTGCACATCATGGCGAGCGGTGTGACGATGCTCCTCTGTTGCTCGGCCAACTTCCGATAAAAAAAGATCTTTTTATCGGGGCGGCCGAATTGCTCAGCGAATTGATCACGCGGACGATGACCATGAGAGCCTCTGTGAATCGATCCTCTGACCTGAATGATGCTAAGAAGAATCATGATTTCAATGAGTTCGAGAGGGAGCAAAAATTGCAGGCACAACGATTGCTTGTGTCAAGGATCGAGGCGGTATTTGTTATGGAATTCGGTCAGATTCAGGCGTTATGGGAAGAGGTGCGGCCTGCGATCGAATCGATCCGGAAGAATAACAATGCCCTGATTGAGGCCAATCTGCGTTTGGTGGTCAGTATCGCCAAAAAGTATATGAATCGTGGTCTGCCGTTCTCCGATCTACTGCAGGAGGGCAATCTGGGCCTGATGAAGGCCGCCGAGAAGTATGATTACCATCGCGGTTATCGTTTTTCGACCTATGCTACATGGTGGATCCAGCAGTCAATCATCCGCGCCATCGCCGAGCAGGGGCGGACCATCAGGATTCCGTTGTATGTCTCGGAAACGCTGGTGAAGCTCAACAAGATCTCTCAGATGGTCTTCCAGGAAACCCACCGGGAGCCGACCATCGAGGAGTTGGCGCAGATGTGCAACAAGTCGGTGCATCATCTCAGCCTCTTTCTCAACACCGTTAAGACGCCCTATTCACTGGAGGGCACCGTTGGTGAGGATGATGATGCGCAGTTGAACGAGTTGATCGAGGACACCAGTGCCGAGAATCCCTTCGATATGATGGAGCAGGTGCATATGCGGGAAGGGATCGGGCGTGTGCTTGACAGTCTCAGTGAACGCGAGCGGACAGTGATCCGCATGCGGTTCGGCCTGGGTTTCGGCAAGGAGTACACCCTGGAGGAGATCGGTAATTTCCTGGGGTTGACTCGCGAGCGCATCCGCCAGATCGAACAGGCTGCTCTGAAGAAGATGCGGCAACCGGCTGAAGGCGAGGAACTCCACAAGTTCAATCGCTGAGCGCGGCGAAGGTCCGCATCGGCGGGTATCCCGCAATTCCCCGAGTCTACATACAACAACGGCCCGTTCCCCATGGAACGGGCCGTTGACAGATACCGGTCAGGGTGTGTGTTTGAGGCGTTCTTCAGCCAGTTTGGCTTCTTCGGACTGGGGATAACTGCGAATCAGCCCGTTCAGGACGGCCTTGCCTTCGTTGATACGTCCGGATTCCAGCAGTGAATAGCCCTTTTTAAGGGTGGCAGGTGCGCCCTTGTCACCGTTCGGGAAATCCTTGATAACGGTGTCGAAGGCGCTGATGGCGTGATCATACTTGCCCTGTGTATAGTAGCACTCGCCGATCCAGTAGTGGGCGTTGTCCGCCATGTCGCTCTTTGAGTATTGCTTGATGAAATCCTGGAACCCCACGATCGCCAGGTCGTAGTTGCCCTTGATGAAATCATTGTAGGCGCTTCGATAGAGCTTCTCGGACAGGGAGTAGCCGCCGCCGGCTTCGAACTGGGGAATTTTGTCAGCCTCATCCATGTCGCCGATGGTGTCTGATGATGCGGCGACTCTGGACTGGTAATGCATTAATTCGTCAAGCTTGCCCCGCAGCATACGGTTTTCTTCGTCCAGGGCATCAAGCTTGGCATTCATGTCCGCAAGGGTCTTGTTGAGGTGTTCTATCATTTCCCGCAAGCGGCCGAGATTCCGGTTGATAGTGCCGGACAGTTCGAAGTTTTCATTCTTAAACTCGCGTTCGAAGTCCTGCAACTGGCGGACCTGGTCCTGTACGTCCATGAGTTGTCGTTTGGCGCAGCCGGTGAAGCACAATGACGCCGCGAGGACAAGGAGCGCCACAATGGCCCATCGCTTCGGCATGAATGCCTTGTATACCATGGCTCCTCCCGAGTCTATTCCTCGATCACCACGAAATGGGCGCGGCGGTTGAGGGACCAGGCGTCCTCGGTCGAGCGCGGATCGAGCGGTCGTTCCTCACCATAGGAAATTGTGGACAGTCGATCACCGGCGATTCCGAAATCCACCAGATATTCCTTGGCTGCATTGGCGCGTTTCTGGCCCAGCGCGAGGTTGTACTCGCTGGAACCACGTTCGTCGCAATGTCCTTCGATGAGCAGCTTGACATCGGCATTGGAAAGCAACCAGTCGCCGACAGCGGAGAGCAGGGCTCGCGCCCTGATGGACAGGTTCCAGCGGTCGAAATCGAAATTGACGTCCTGCAGTGTGCGCTCCTTCTCCTCCTCATATCGCCGCCGCAATTCTTCCTCGGTGATTGCCGGTTCGACTGCCTCGGGTTTGGGGGTCGGCGTGGGAGCCACGTACGGTGCGGGAGTGTCCTCGACCGGCCCCGGTTCGGGCTGGCGCTTGCAACCCGTCGGCAGGATCGCCATGACCAGAATCAACGACAAAACACAGACTCCATACAAGGGTGAACGCTTGTTCATGCTTCTCTCCTTTTCATGCGCGTGAAACAGTCTCACATAATTCGATCTTCTTCATGTATACCTCAATCAAATTCCTACCGCGACCAGCACGGCGCCGTCCAGTCCTCATTGCGTCCCGGTGTCCCTATATCCGACAGTCTGCCGGTCTGTAGCTGCAATCGCATCAACGTGGTTGTTCCCCCTTTCCGCACGGAGAAAATCAGCTGACGCCCATCCGGCGACCATGCCGGAGTTTCACAACTGCCCAGATCATTGGTGACCTGCGTGAAATGAGAACCATCCGGATTTATCAAGCATATTTCAAAAGCGCCGTTCTGCCTAGAGTGAAATGCAATGCGGTCCCCGCGAGGTGACCAGGCAGCGCCGTCATTGTATTCCCCGATAAATGTCAGACGGCGTTGATTGCCGCCCTCGACATCCATGGTCCACAATTGCGGAGAACCGCTGCGATCGGATGTGAAGACAAGCTGCCGGCCGTTGGGTGACCAATCCGGAGAAGAATCGATGCCTGGATAGAACGTCAACCGTTGCAGGTTCGATCCCATCAGATCCATGGTGCAAATTTCGGGATTGCCGTCGATCTCGCGACTGAAAGCCAAGTGAGTACCCGCCGCATCGAACGCCGGTGTGATGTTCATCCCGCCGCTGGCCAGGGTCGAAACCGTTTTGTCGCGTAATTCAATGAGCAGCAGATCCGGGTTACCGTGTCGATATGACGTATAGGCCAGGCGGGTGCCGTCGCCGGTCAAGGCCGGGAAAAGACTGAGGGTGCCGTCGCTGGTGATGGGGATCATGTTGTGACCATCATAATCCATCAACATGATCTCCTTGATGCCGGCGACCGCCTTCACGAAGGCGATTCTCGTACGCGCCACCCCTTGTTCTCCCGTGAATCGAAACACCATCTCGTCAGACAGCCGATGCACCATCTCGCGCAGTTGGGCGATTTGTCCCTGATACGATTTGCCGATGATTTCCTGCCCCATCGGCACATCATAGATCCACGCCTTGAGGATGATCTCATCGCCGTGGAAGGTGAACGTACCCGCCACCAGCGCTTGCATGCCGATCAAATACCACTGTTTGAAATTGATACTGCTAGCCTCGACGCCTTCGCTGGCGAAAAAAGGAGAAATGTCGATGGGATTGAAGACCGAGCTGTTGAGCAGATCATACATGAGAATGGACCTGATCTGCTCACCCGTTTCCAGGGCGCGGATGCTCTCCTCGCCGGTGGAAAAACGCGGTACCGCAACGTCTATGCGCCGGGATCCGCTGCTCTTGATGTCAAGATACACATCCACCGCCGCAACCGGAGCGGCAATCCATGACACCAGGATGCAGGCGGCAAGCAAGGGCGTCAACCGGGACCCGACGCCATGCCGGCCGCCTCGATCCGCCCATGTCCCGTCTTTCACGCGCTGTACTTCCATAGTTTTAAAAAGTGCAGTCGAAACCAAAGTGGACTCCTAAACTATCATCTCCGAATTCACGGGGCAACGGTGGAAACGGCGCGGCAGCTTGCACCGCGCGTAACGCGGAATGATCCAGGAGAGCGATACCGGAACCCTCCTCGATCTCGATCATCGATACCCGCCCATCTCGATGGATCCGGAAGTAGATGATGACTCTTCCCGATTCGCCGGGTTTCCCGGCTCCGGAAGGCTGGTTCCAATTGTGTCCTATCTTGTCTTTGATCAGCGTCAGGTAGAAATAAAACTGAAAGTCAGCATTGTCCAGTGCAATCGATCCACTGGTACCCCCGCCGCCGGAACCCAGTCCCTCGAATTGATAGGCATCGTCTCCCAATGTCTCGACGGCCTGGGCAGAACCACCTGGTTCAGCATCCTGCGCCGTCCATCGACTTTCGAACGATGGCGGCACTTCCCTCGGCACCGCTGGTTTCTTCTTACCCTTGGTTTTCACCGGTACCCTGAGTTCAGAGGCCGATGTCGCCTGGTCCGTTCCCGGTTTCACCGGTGCCGCTTCCGGCTTGGGCAGTGGAATCTCGGGAACCTCCAGCGGCGCTTCCAGCGGCGGTTCGGCAGCCGGCGCTTCCCTGTCTGGAACCAACCGCGGCAGCGGTCCCGGCTCCGGCGCCGTCGGCTTGACTCTTCCACGATTCCCGCCACCGCCCTGCGGACCGCCCATCCGATTGCGGAGCCCAATGGGCAAATCTTGTAAATTCATCAAGTTGACATGATAGATACGGTCCGGATCCACCAGTTTACGGTCAAACATGCGGAGATTCAGAAACGCGAAAAAGAGCATGGCATGCAGCACCAGGGAGACCAGGACCACAACCGCGAAGCGCGTATTGTCGCCACCGGATGATCCGATCTGAAACATGCCAGAATCCATTGAATGGTTCCCTTCCGTTATTCCCGTCACTCGTCCGTCAATGGTGTGGTGACCATACCCATGGTTGTGATGCCGGCCTGCTTCACCTGGTCGATGACGCAGATCACCGTGCCATAAGGCACGTCATTGTCAGCCCGTAGAAATATTGCCTGGATGGGGTGCTGGGTATTCAGTTGGCGCAGTTTCGGTTCCAGATGCTGCAAGGGGATTTCCACGTCATTGAGATAGATTTCCCCGTCTTTTCCCACAGTGAGGACGTAATCTTCACTGGAGCCATTGGTGAAGTCCTTCTGGGCGGCGGCGGGCAGCTTGACCTCGATGCCCTGCTGCAGAAATGGCGCGGTCACCATGAAAATGACCAGCATCACCAGCATGACATCCACGAGTGGTGTGACATTGATCTCAGAGAATGACCCCCGCGATTCGAAGGAGCTTCCCTGTACCGATTGATCGAACAAGTCCATCACTCTACTTCCAGGTTCACCATGAACTCCGCGGCGAAACGCTGCATGTCAGCGGAAAGCTGTTTTACCTTGTGCCCGATGTAATTGAACGCGATCACCGCGGGAATCGCCGCGAACAGACCCGCGGCAGTGGCAATCAGCGCCTCGGCGATTCCCGGAGCCACGGTGACCAGGCTCATCCCCCCCTGTGGACCACTCAGGTCCCGAAATGCATTCATGATTCCCCATACCGTTCCGAACAAGCCGATGAACGGCGTCACCGACCCGGTTGTGGCAAGGAAAATGAGTCGCCTTTCGAGCTTCCTGGTTTCCGTCGAGATTACTCCGGCCACCTCGCGCTCCAACAGTAACCGCATGCGATTACTTAGACCGGGATGGGGATTGGTTTGTTCACTTTTTTTCAGGAATTCCTTGTAGGTTTTAAAACCGGTCCGGAATATGTTTTTGAAGGGAGAGCCTCTGAGCTTGGTGGTGGCGATGAAGATTTCTTCCATGGTATCGAATTGGCGGTAGGTGTCGACGAATTGCCCGATGCCGCGCCTTGCTTTCCTGAAACTCAACAGCTTGTCGAGGATTATTCCCC
Organism: candidate division CSSED10-310 bacterium; assembly: GCA_016932295.1. Next base: position 8,887 of record JAFGDC010000554.1, on the reverse strand, counting down.
ATGACAACAGTGAGAACAACAGCAGTAACAACAGGACAAGCTTGACCACCGGGCCCGATGTCTTGACCAAACCGACGATGTCGTTATCGAACAATTGCGAGAAATGGAATGATATCATTGCCGAAGGCTGGTTCATGAGGGCAGCTCCCTTCCGCTGAATTGGCGGCAGCATACCATATGGTCAGGAAGGTGTCAATTTGATAAGGGACTAACATATTGTAAAACAAATGGATGCAACCATTGTCACCTGGTTCGGGGAGCGCGGCGGGACACCTTTTCAGGCTTTCACCCGAGCCTGTTCAACGACTCTTTTGACGCCTAATTTGATAGGTGTAGACGGCTCGGTTGTGGTCCCGCAGGGTGACATTGAATTCGTGAGTGCCATCCCCCCGAGCCACGAAATACACCCAGTCGCCTGGTTCGGGATGCAACGCCGCGTTAATCGATGCCTGGCCGGGACTGCAAATGGGGCCCGGGGGCAGGCCCCGGTACCGGTACGTATTGTAGGGCGAATCGAAGTCCAGGTCCTGTCTGCGCAGATTGCCGTCGAAATCCGGAAGGGCGTAAATCACGGTGGGATCGCATTGTAAGGGCATACCCCTTTCCAGCCGATTCCGGAACACGCGCGCAATCATGCCTCGCTCGCCCGCATCGCCGGTTTCTTTTTCCACAAGTGATGCCAGAGTGACGACTTCGTGCCCGGATAGTACTTCGTCCGGCTCACGCTCCCGCCACTCCGTATCGAACACCGAGAAAAAACGTCGGATCAATAGTTCAAGCACCTGCCTCGGCGGCGTTCCGCTCCTGAGATGATAAGTGTCGGGGAATAAATACCCCTCCAGGCTGGCGGCCGCGATCCCCGACTCCCGCCGGAACTGATCATCATCGAGCATTCGCAGATACTCTTCTCGTTCACCGTATCCCGCCTCGACAAGGCGCTCCACGATTTCAATGGCGGTAAGACCTTCCGGGATGGTTACGGCGTCCAGCACTTCCACACCGCTCACCATAATCAGGACAATGTCCCGCATCGATGCGCGCGCCGGTATAGCGAAGCGGCCGGCTTTCAGACTCCTGACATCAGTGGTCAGACGACACAACCAGGTGAATGCGGCGGGGGAGGAGATTATGTCGCTGCTTTCCAATTGCTCCGCGATCCGGCGAAGTGAACTGCCGGGTGCGATGGAGATCAACATTCGCTCCGGCGCGGGGCCGGGCATGGTGAAAAGCCGGTAACCCCATCCACCGGCCGCCAGGGCCACGATCCACAACCCAGCCCAGCCACTCAACAGGTAGTACAGCCGCTTCGACACCCGTGGATGCAATGACATGTCACTACAGAGAATCGAGATACGATTGCAGGATCAGCGTGGCGGCGATCTTGTCCACCAGTTGCCGGCGCTTCCGGCGCTTGACCCCACCCTCGATGAGGGCGCGCGTCGCTGCCTTGGATGTCAAGCGCTCATCCCACATGACGATAGGCAACCCAAAACGCTTCACCAAGGCTTCCCGGACATTATCCACCTGCATCGCCTGACTGCCGTCGATGCCACTCAGCAGCGTCGGTTTCCCCAACACCAGCAACGTGACCTCATACTCACGAAGCAATTCAGCCAATCCAATCCCGCTTCCGGTGAGATCCTCCACCGTCAATAGAAAACTGTGCGCCGCTATGGTTCTGGTTTCATCGCTTATGGCGATGCCGACACGCCGCGTTCCGGCATCAATGGCCAAAATTCTCCCCTTGCAGTGATTCATGATCTCTCCACTCCTGACTTCCATGAACCCGGACATGGCTCCACCGTTACCCGCACGTGATTCTCAGGATAAGAATGGGGCCAACTCAGGAATTGCAACCTCCGCTCCTATATCTCCCTTTTGTGCGACGTTGAAATACTCCTCGAGTTGCTTGACCAGCGTCCGCAAGTAGGCGATATGCCCAGGTCCGATCGCAAGTCGTCCTTCATGGGCTTCCTCCAGAAGGTGTTCCATCCGGTCCCCGATGGCGGATGCTGCGGACAAACCGTAGGAGGCTGCCCCACCAGCCAGGCTGTGCGCTATCCGAAAGGCTTCAAGCAAGACCTCCGGCTGCGCCGGGTGAGCCGCCAGTCGATCGAACAGCATGGTAAACTGGGATATCTTGGCATCGGCATTCTGCAGGTAAAGTTCTTGCATTTCCCGCATGAACTCTCCCGTCTCATCATCATGTTCGAATTGTTGCATTGTCTTCTCCCGATTTGGTTCTCAACCCTGCGACAATTGCCAAAAGACGGTTGCCAAGTACAATCGGATCGGCTTCTTTGGTGATAAATCCTACAGCTCCACAAGCGATCGCCCGCTTGTGCTCCTGTTCCCCCTCCCTGGCCGACAGGAAGATAACGGGTATGGCGCGAGTCGCATCGTCGCGCTTCAACCGAAGACAGGTCTCATACCCATCCATCCCCAGCATCATTGCGTCGACCAGAATGACATCCGGCTGCAACTCCGCCGCCAGCCTTATCCCCATCGGTCCGCTGGTGGCGGTATGCACCGTGCAATCCAGAAAGCGGCTGAACGCTAGGCTCTGTATCAACAGGACGTCACTATCATCGTCGATGATCAAAATGCTGTCGAGTTCCATCTTGTTGTTTCTCCACCACTCTGTAGTCGCCTGCTTCCGTTGTTTTGCGCCGATTTCATGGGAAAAGACGATGCAGACGGAATCGAGGTCGCCTCATGTGAGTCCTTCGGACTTGGTGACAATCTTGATCCCCTCGATCACCTGGGAGATCTTGAAAGGCTTGGTGATATAAAAATCGGCGCCGAAGCTGTAACCCGTTTTGATGTCCTTGTAACTCTTCTTCTTCGTGAGCAATATGACCGGCAGCTTCTCGGTGTTTTTTTGGGATTTGAGTTTCTCCAACAAATCCAGGCCGCCGAGATTGGGCATCATCACATCCAGGATCAATACATCCGGCCGATCGGACTGTATCTTGTCGAGCGCCTGTGCACCATCCCTGGCCGTTGTCACCCTGTATCCCTCCCGCAATAGCGACATGCGGAGCAGGCGGAGAATGTCGACATCGTCATCGGCGATGAGCACATTGATCCTGTTTTCCATTGCCTTCGATGTCCGTTTCTCAACCATGGCCATTTCCTTAATCAAGCAATAATGACCAACACCCAACGATCCTGGAAGAAAAACCAGGAAGCTCGCACATAAAAAGTGTTACATAGCCGACCTATTCTGTCAACGACAGCCGCGTATTTCAGCGATTGTATGGTAAACCGCAATGGTTTCCTCCGCCGTTCGATGCCAGGAGAAGGATTTCACCCTCTCTATCCCGGCCTGCGCGAGTTCTCCCGCCAGGCCCGGTTCCTTCATGAGCTTTGTGCAGGCACTGGCAATGGCGGCTGGATCGAGCGGATTCACCAGCAAAGCTGCTTCCCCCGCGACTTCCGCGCAACCGGATCCGTTGCTGGTAATCACCGGACACCCCGCGGCCATGGCTTCAGTTATCGGCATCCCGAATCCTTCATACAGCGATGGATAGAGCAAACCGGCGGCATGCCGGTAGAGCAGGGCAAGATCCTCCTTGGTCACGTAGCCGAGGAGCATGACCCGATCTCTCAAGCCAGGCGCGGCCAGTGCCCGATCAATCTCTCCGGTCAACCAGCCGCGGGTGCCCACCACGACCAATCGGGCGGGTTGGAAGGCGGGTTCCATCCCGGCAAAAGCCGCCAGTACATTTACCAGGTTCTTCCTCGGTTCGAGGGTGCCGACCGCCAGCAGGTAGCTATCTGCAAGGCCGTATCGTGCGCGCAGGCGTTCCCGTTCGTCCGTTTCGGCCCGCGCCACGAAGCAGGCATCGATGCCGTGATGGATGACATCGACTGGCGTGACCAGGGCTGGAAACAGTGCGGCGATCTCCGACTTTGTGAACGCGGAGACCGCTATGATACGGTGCGCCCTGAACAGGGCTAGGCGCACCGCCAGCCGGAAATATCGCCGGAATTTCGCGGGGAACCATTCAGGACTTCGAAACACCGCCATGTCATGAACGGTAACGACCCGCGAGCAGCCTGGCGAGCACGCCGGCAGATAGACGCCTGGTGAATGGAATACCTGGATCCCGAGGCGCTTCAACAATACCGGCAGGACGACCTGTTCCCAGAGATCCCCGGCCGGATGCCGTTCATAATCAACCGCATCCTTCGTGATGATGCCTTCCGGCAGCGAGTCAGGCGGTGGTACGACGAACGCCGTGAGTTCGTCTTCACCGCGTTCGACCGCCAGATGTGACAGGAGGTTCGCTGCATACCAACCGACGCCGGTTCTGCGGCTCTTGATGAATCGACCATCGAATCCCAGCCGCATGTCAGGAAAGCGCCTCGTAGATTTGCATCGTTTCCATGGCTGCCCGGTCCCAACTGAAGGATGCTGCCCTAGCTCTTCCGGCCGTGACCATGGCTGGTCCGACCGCTTCATCCATCAAGACTTGATGCAACACGGACATCAGGCTTTCCGCATCACCCGGCTCGAAAAACGCCGCCGCGGTTCCCGCAATTTCCTCGAGTGCCGCAATGCGCGATGCCACCACCGGCAGGCCCAGGCTCATCGCCTCCAGTACCGGCAGGCCGAATCCCTCGTGCAGCGAAGGCTGCACCAGGAGACTGGCCCCGCGATAGAGGGCTGGCAGTTCGTCAGGTGAGAGATACCCGAGAACACGAACATGCCGTCGCAGCTTGTGCCTGTCTATTGCATCGTACATCTTCCCTGACCCCCATGCCGGCCTGCCGGCAATGACCAGGTCAGGAAGCGCTCGTCCTTGTTGTCGGGCCAACGCCATGGCATGCAACAGCGTCGGGTAGTCCTTGCGCGGTTCGATGGTACCTACGGCCAACAGGAACGGCCGCTGGATACCATGTCCCGCCAGCACCGAATCCACTCGGTCCACGGACATCGGTATCAGGAAGCGTGGATCCACTGCCTCATGGATCACGCTTACCCGTTCCGGTGGGATCCCCAGCAGCGCCACCACGTCCTCCCTGGTTGCCCTTGACACAGCTATGACATGGTCAATTTCAGCGGCGCGCCTCGGAACCACCCTGCTGAAGTAACGCCCCCCGTACCGCTCACAGTGTTCCGGATATTTGAGGAAGAACAGGTCATGAATAGTGGCCACGGTGGCGGCTCGGCGTATGCGGTGATAAAAAAAATTCGGCGAATGGAAGAGGTCGAGCCGGCCAGTGAACCACTCCACGCGAGGAATGTGCCAGCGCGCCCATACTTCCAGAAGAACCTTGCCCGGCAGGCGGCTCCTCCGGAACCTGGCACCGTTACTCAGGCCCGTGAGTTCAGACGGAGAATCGCCTCTCAGCGCGTTGCCCCATAAAATGAATTCATGCGTGTCATTCAGCCGTGTCATCGCCTCGACGAGGTTCCACGTATACCTGGCGACACCGGTCTGCTCCTTCAGTAGGCATGATACATCGAGACCTATTTTCACTTGTCGTCACCTGTCGGTTGTCCGGCTCCCCGTGCCATCGGTTGCTTCATTTCCCCCGGGTTACGCCACCGGGGATTTGTCCGTGGCTCAAGCCCTGCGCGGCGGCTTCCTGCTCCGATCGAGCCGGCGCTGCTCAGCGCAGTTCCAGGTAAGGGTGCTGATCGAAAGGATGAAAGATATTCGCTTTGGTGGTAGAGCCCGGTTCGATGCGCAAAATGTACAGGTAATCGAGGATTCGCTGGCTGTAGAACAGGATCCAGTAGCCGGGCTTGATGCTCTCCACCCGGAACAGGCCGTACTCGTTGGGTTGGATCTTCATCGTATCCGCACCGGTCGCCGCCTGTGTCACTGCCGTGCCGAGATTGACCGCATCGAACTCACCCCGGTCCTGATAGGCCGTCTCGATGGTCCGGTAGATCTCCGCCGCCTTGGTGCCGGGAGGCAGCACACCGCCTATCTCCAATACTTTCAGACCACTTTCGCAGGATGCTTCGCCCTCCGCGGCGCACTCCCTGAGTTTGGTCAGGACTTCCGCCTGGAATTTCGATTTGGCTGCCGCCACATCATTCACCTTCAAGTGGTGGAAGAATTCCGGAGTGTACGGGAAAAGCCAGATGAAATCCTCGGACTGATCCATGAACATCGAACCGTCCAGCCGCTTGATTTTGTAAACAGTGCCTTCGAGAATAGTCGCGGGCGCTTTGTCCGGGGCCGTTACCGCGGCGATCTGCTCAGGCGTCAGGGCACTGAGCATGTAAGGGTTGCCCGGAGTGAGTCCGGAGAGCATCTCAATTAATTTTCCTTTGTGATCATCGGTCAGTTGCCCGACGCCGGGGAAGGTCCTGGCGAGCAGTGTTTTCGTCTGGGGTGCCGTGATCCTGCCCTGTAGCACTCCATTCATGTACTCGGACAATGACAGAATGTGGGGCACGCCGTTCTCGTCAACCCATATCTTTCCAAGATCGAATGATTTCCCGGTGGTCTCACACCTCCCCGTCAGCGGGTTGAGGAGTGTCACCAGCAGCACGATGCTGAGAACGGTATAAAGGCGCATTCTAAACCTCCTGCGTTCGTTCGTTTCATCCAGGGCGCTGTCGGCACCGTCGAACCCGGCGCGACGGACGGCTGTTCACTTCATGGAGAACCTTGGCAACAAACCAATCCTACGGTGAGGAGAAAAGGCTTGTCAACGTACCGGGCGGTGCCACCGGCAGATGAATCCAAAACCGCCGCCGGATTTTGTCGGAGTGATCACGGGAGGCTGCTTCGCGTTCCGGTTCGGGGACCGTCCGGGTGCCCCTTCGCGGTATGCCCGCCTTGACAGCAGCGCAGCGGCGTGATACCCAACCCGTATCCTTAGGACGTCCGAGGAGCAGGTTGACATGAGTGGCATTCAGCGAATGAGGAGCATGGCGCTCCTGGTCATGACGGGAATAGTGATACTGGATCAGATCACCAAGCTGATGATCCTCGGGCGGGTGTCGGTCGGGAGCAGGATCACGGTTATTCCGGGCTGCCTGGACATCACACATGTCAAGAATCCGGGCGCCGCGTTCGGCTTTATGTCCCGCCTCGAGTTTCCGGGGAAGAGATTCCTGCTTGTGGTCCTGACTCTCGGCGCCGTGTTGTTCATGCTTTATTACTTGTACCAAAGCAATACGCGGAATAAGATGATGGCGGCCGGGCTGACCCTGGTCGTTGCGGGGGCGCTCGGTAATCTCATCGACCGCATCTTCAGGGATGGCGTCGTGGATTTCATCCTGGTGTACATCCAGCACCTGGAGTGGCCCTCCTTCAATATCGCCGATTCAGCGATAAGCGCCGGTATCCTGCTGTTGCTCCTCGACGTCCTGCTTCATAGAGATCGAGCTGGTGCGGACCACCGGCAGCCGGCGGGAGGCGAGAATGTTTCCTGATATAGTGAGTATTGGACCATTCACCATCCATACGTATGGATTCATGATTGTCCTTGGTTTCGGTCTGGGAACCTGGATTGCCGCGCACCGCGCCCGGCGCGAGGGGATCGATCCGGCGTTCGTGGTGGATCTGGCGTTCTACCTGTTGGTGGCGGGAATGCTGGGCGCTAAACTTTTATACCTTTTCCATTATCCCCTTGCATTCATCGAGGACCTGCGTGCCGCCGAGTCGATCACCCAGTTCATTCAGGTTATCGGCAGTGGTTTCGTGTTCTATGGCGGATTGCTGGCCGCCATCCCCGTGGGAATAATCCTCATCCGGAACAAGTCCCTGAATGTCTGGAAGGTGGCTGACCTGATGGCGCCGTCAATCGCGCTTGCCCATGGCATGGGCCGCCTCGGCTGCTTCGCTGCCGGCTGCTGTCATGGCAAGGCCTGTCATGCCTGGTACGGCATTACATTCAACGATCCCAATACCCTGGCGCCCCGGGGAACGCCTCTCTATCCGACGCAGCCTCTCTCCGCCGCCGGCCTGTTCCTCATCTTCGCCATCCTCAGTTGTCTCCTGCGTCGCAAACGATTCGACGGCCAAGTCTTCTGGATATATGTACTTTTATACGCGCCCATGCGGTTCATGATCGAATTCCTCAGGGGCGATCCGCGGCCGCTTTATTTTGGCGGGTGGTTGTCACAATCCCAGGCGATAGGCCTCATCATGGCGCTCATCGCCGGCATCATGCTCGTGGTGCTGCGGAAAAAAAACACCGGCGAATAGGAGGATCAGGTGTGGCGCCACCGGTTGCCATTGTATTCCACTATGCCGGAGGCGCGAGGCACTGTCGGTTCCACGCCGGCCGGGTGCTGACCAGTACGGCGTCCTGGTTTTGTACGGCACTCCGTGCCCGCCCCTCCACTACGATCACCGACGGTCATCATCAGCTCTCGATGGAAGACTCGCTGGAAGAAATGAAGAACGCTGGTGAAGTCGGACAGCGGGTGTGATTCCAGAGGTGAGGAACCATGAAGGAGTATGAACTCCACGTGCCGGAGGACCTCGCCGGCGGGCGTCTCGATACGGTTCTCGCCGCCCTGCTGCCGTCCTGGTCCCGCAGTTTCTGGAAAATCCGCATCGCCGCCGGTGACGTACTGGTGGACGGCGCTCCCGCCGCCGCTCACAGAAAAGTGCATACCGGTCAGACGCTGCTGGTTCGAGCTGAAGAGCGGGTTGTCCCCCATACCCGAGGACAGGATATCTCCGTTCCCATTGTATTCGAGGATGAATGGCTCGTGGTGGTGAACAAACCGCGCGGCTTGACCGTCCACCCCTGTGCCGCGCAGCCGGAAGGCACCCTGGTCAATGCGCTCATCGCCAGGTACGGCACGCTGGCACCCACCGCCGACGAATTGCGTCCGGGTATTGTGCACCGGCTGGACAGGGTGACCTCCGGACTACTCGTGGTGGCCCGTGACGCCTCCACCCAT